>JAGXSS010000068.1 GCA_018334055.1 Peptococcaceae bacterium | reverse complement strand
TTTCCAAGATGTCCGCGTAAAACACGAGTTGCTTTTCGTACCTAGGAAGCAAGGACAACAGCCGTTGTTCAAGCCAGGCTTGGAACTGAACATGTGAGCGCCAATAACCTAACATCAGATTTTCACCCCGCAATTCATGTAAGGCTTCCAAATAATGCCTCCAAATAATTGTTCGGGGCGTTCTGCATTTGTCAAGTACTAATTTTACTTGCTTTCGCCATATGAAGTTTTCACGGAAATCTGGAGGAAAACAAAAAGCCTCCAGGCCAAAGAGTGGCATGGTGGCTCGTTCTAGAGTTTCCGAGAAAGTACTACTATGATTAGGAGGATACTATGAAGTATATGTCTGCCAAAGAAACAGCGGAAATTTGGGGGATTTCGCAAAGACGAGTGGCTATATTATGCTCCGAACAAAGAATCCCGGATGTTGCAAGGGTTGGCAACATGTGGCTTATCCCGAAGGATGCCGAAAAGCCGATTGATGGTAGGAGCGTTAGATATCTACAAGAAAAGAGGAAAAGAGAATGAAACCTTTTGTAAAATGGGCGGGTGGCAAAGGGCAGCTTATAGACACTATTAGAAAACAGTTCCCTATAGGACTTGGAGATGCCATTCGAAAGTATGCTGAACCTTTTGTTGGTGGTGGTGCAGTACTCTTCGATATCCTTCATAAGTATGAACTGGATGAAATCTATATTAGCGATACAAATGCTGAACTGATTAACACATATCAAGTTTTGCGTGATAATGCTGATAGTTTAATTTCCCGGCTATCACATTATCAAGGTGAATACATCCCTCTTAGTGATGATTTCCGCAAAGAGTATTACTATGAAAAAAGGAAACGCTTCAATCAACTTAAATGCCAAGGCGTTTTGGACACTGAGATGGCCTCTCTTTTCATTTTTCTTAATAGAACATGTTTTAATGGACTCTACAGGGTAAACTCCAAAGGCGAATATAATGTCCCCATTGGTTCTTATAAAGCGCCGCTGATATGTGATGAGGATAACTTACGACAGGTATCGAAGGCTCTGTCGAACGTCACAATTGCACATGGGGATTATCGCAAATCCAATGATTTCGTTGACAGCGATACATTTGTGTATTTTGACCCACCGTACCGCCCGCTCAATGCAACTTCAAGCTTTACGGCATATACCGAAAACGCCTTTGGTGACAAAGCCCAAGCAGAACTTGCCGAATATATTCAGCAATTATCTGACAGAGGTGCTTATGTAGTCGCAAGCAATTCTGACCCAAAGAATACAGATCCAGATGATGACTTCTTTGACGAGCTTTATTCGAAGATGAAAATAATGCGCATTTCTGCCTCAAGAATGATTAACTGCAACGCAGGCTCTCGTGGGAAAATAAGCGAATTACTTATTTGCAGCTATTGAGGTGAGTAAAAATGAAAAGAAATTTTGATGAATGGTTAAGTAAATTTAGACTTAGCATTTCTGGTTACGACTATTATGTTAACTTCAATAAGGTAGTAGAGAAGGTTGAGCACATGAAAATTGAACTCAACATTTTAAATTCGCTCATTGGATCGGACAATATCGAAAAGGATTTTACGACAATTATAGACAAATACCCAGAAACGCTTAAATGCATACCGTTACTTCTTGCAGTTCGCGGCTACGAAATATATGCCCATGACGAGGACGGAGCATTCTTTTATCGATTTGATAAATTGAACCATAATATTGAACAGTATAAGGTGTTTATGCGTAAAACCGGTCTTTTTGATATAATAGCAAACCATTTGGTAAATAACCTCGTCGATTATGCTCTTGGCGTGGAAACAGGATTAGACTCGAATGGCCGCAAAAATCGCGGTGGTCATCAAATGGAAGAGCTGGTCGAGAGCTACATACAGAAAGCTGGATTTATAAAGGACAGTACTTATTTCAAAGAAATGTACCTGTCTGACGTTGAAGCACTGTGGGGCCTTGATTTGTCTGCTTTGTCAAATCAAGGCAGGGCCAGAAAGCGTTTTGACTTCGTGGTAAAAACTGATTCGATGGTTTATGCTATTGAAGCTAACTTTTACGGAGGCACAGGCGGCGGCTCCAAACTAAATGAGACTGCCAGAAGCTATAAAATGCTAACTCAAGAGGCTGATACAGTGGATGGGTTTACTTTTGTGTGGTTTACTGACGGTACTGCGTGGAGGAGCGCAAGAGGCAACCTGAGGGAGACATTCGATGTTCTGGATACAATATACAGCATTGATGATATGGAAAATGGAATTATGACCAAGATTTTTATATAAAGGTGGATGTATGACAGCTAACACTATAAAAAAATGGGAACCAGAAGATTTTGAGCTGGAAATGACTACGGTATGGAGCTTTCCAAAGCGTGGAGACTGGGCAACACATGATGCAAAATGGCGAGGGAATTGGTCTCCTTATATTCCGAGGAACATTCTTCTGCGGTATTCAAAGGAAGGGGATTTGGTACTTGACCAGTTCGTAGGAGGTGGTACCACGCTGGTTGAAGCAAAGCTGTTGAACAGAGATATTATCGGTGTTGATGTCAATGATGTTGCGCTAGACAGGTGTCGGGCAAAGGTGGATTTTGAGCATGAAGGAGCCAATGGCAAAGTCTTTATTTATAAGGGTGACGCACGAAATCTTGATTTTGTTTCTGACATGAGCATAGACCTTGTTTGTACGCATCCGCCTTATGCAGACATCATTCATTACAGTGAAAATATGGGCATCGCCCATGATCTGTCCAATTTTGGAGTTAAGGACTTTCTAAAAGAAATGGAGAGCGTTGCAGCCGAAAGCTTTCGTGTCCTTAAAAATGGAAAATTTTGCGCTGTGCTTATGGGTGACACGAGGCAAAAAGGGCACATTATACCAATGAGCTTTGAAGTTATGAAAATATTTGAATCCGCGGGTTTCAAGACGAAAGAGATTATCATAAAAGAGCAGCACAATTGCAAAGCCACAGGTTATTGGAAAACCAAGAGTGTAAAATATAATTTTCTGCTAATTGCTCATGAGTATTTGTTTGTCTTCAAAAAGGCATCCCTATAAAATAACAAGACGCCATCCCTGCGGACGACTTCCTTTTCTTATGCAAGCCCGTTCGCTCTTAGAGCAGAATAAAACATTGCCCTTCCGGAATAATTCCAATAAGCGCAGTCTTGCTCCATGAAGAGCCACTTAACTGTCAACAGAATAGTTTCAAAATGACTCATATGTGTCTATAGCGAGGGCATTTGCTATTTTTTGTACAATTCGCAGGACCTCCATTTAAGCAATATCATTCTATTTATGAGCAAACAAAAAATCTACAGCCAATAAGTGTACCTAAATGCCTAGTTGAACTCCATTTTGTTTGCTATTCCTTGCTTTTGTTTGTGTTAATTTTTGTGGACGCTCTTGATGTACGCGCCGGCTGCTTTTTGGTAGAGAGCGAGGACGGGCAGGCCGAGTAAAGCTATGACCACGGTCTGGCCAAAGCCGATGTAGAGCACGGTGGGCCAGTAAGGCAGACCGTAGGCGGGGGCGACATAGAGTGACACGCCTAGGGCGTTGACGAAAATGGGGGGCAGCATGGCCAGGTATTTGTTCTTAATTTTATAGGTCATGTAGGCGGCGATGAGGGTGAGGAAACTACCGCCGAGGATGTCGACCAGCCCCAGCGGACTGGCGATATTGGCGAAAAACACGCCGATGGTCAGCCCGACGATGGCCATAGGGTCGATAAAGGGCAACAAGGTCAGCGCTTCGGATAGACGAAACTGAATGGGGCCGTAGGCGATGGGCCTGATGATTAGGGTAATGACCACGTACACAGCGGCGATGAGCCCTGCCCTGGCGATGTTGTTGGCGATGTTGTTGGTGTTAAACAAATTTTTCATACCGGCCTCCTAAATTCGCGTCTAGACTAGAGGTAATTTTCTTGTAGCAACGCACTGTTGGTGCGTTGTCCTTATTTGCCAACAAGCGGTAACAGAGCCAATACACCGTCGCTACGATGGCCTGCGGTAACCCCGTAAGACATCGTCGTTATGATGGTCTGCGTTAATCCGCTGCGGGGCCTACTTTGTGGGGGTAGGCCTATTTTTGTTGCATTTTTCTCCCTTTGACAACAAAAAAGGCTCGAACTTTGCCCAAACTCGACCTTAGACGCGGCGCAGGAACGGTATTATGCTTTGGTCAGTGAGTCGGCCGGCTCAATGAAACAGCGAAGGAGGTGAAAAAAGTGGCTATTCGCGAAAATTTACTCTCCCGCATGCGCGTGACCCTTCATGTAGGACAGAACCCGGATGGTTCTCCCCAGCTGCGCAACCGTACCTATAACAGAATGCGGCACACCGCCTCGGACACCGCGGTGGCAGCTACCGCCGCAGTGCTCGGCAGTCTGCAGCAGCACCCCGTCCTCTTCGTCCACCGCTTGGACGAAGCCCGGGTAATCGCTCAGTAGTGACAAAACCAGACCATTTAGCGGACTATCGGACTAATCGGAGAGAAAGGAGGTGGCATGATGAACAAGACTTTGCAGATGGTGTTTACTAACGCCGCAGGCCAGCCGGTGACTATTTCGGTGGCCGACCCCCGCGACAACCTGACCCAAGGCGAAGTTGCGGCCGCGATGGCGGCAATTATCGCCCACGATGTCTTCCTAAGCCTGGGCGGTGCCCTAGTCGATAGCTTAGGGGCCAGAGTAGTGAGCCGCGGCGTCCAGACCGTTTTCGGTAATTAATAGGCCGTGAAGGCGGCTAGAAGGGAGACGAGACCATGCAGCTACTAGCCCACACTATAGAAACTCTGCGCCCGCGCTTAGTACGCGCCATCGCCCTCCTGTGGTCGGCCTTCTGCTACCTCGTCGAGCCCGACGCCGCCTTCCTCGCGGTAATGATTGCGGTGATGCTCGACTTGGTGACCAAGTTAGTGGCCATATCCGCCGCCGAAGGCGGCCTGGTGCCGGCCATAGCTAAGGGGGAGTTGTCGAGCAAAAAGGCCTTTCGCGGTACATCTATCAAATTGGTCGCTTACTTTGTGCTCGGGGTGCTCAGCGCGCAGGTGCAGTATGTGGTGCAAACGGAAGTGGCGGCGATACTGAGTCAGACGCTGATATATGGCTTTCTCTTTGCGGTAGAAAGCATCAGCATCATCGAAAACCTCATCGCCGCGGGCTTGCATCAACTAAAACCGCTGCTCGCGCGGCTTAAGCGGGACATTGGGCACGAAGATTAGCGATTTAACTACAGCACGGTAACGCGCCCGACTGCGCCGGCAACACACCTACCCACCACCGCGGCCTGAACCCCTCTGCTGTGCAGGGCGGCGAGGGCCGCGCTGGCTTGTTGCTCGTCTAGGGCAAAGAGCAATCCGCCGCTGGTCTGCGGGTCGTAGAGGACATCACTCCACACTTCATCGACTGACGCGGCAAAGTCGACGTAGCGCCCAAAATGCGCTCGGTTGTGATAGGCGCCGGCCGGCACTAAGCCCATGGCGGCATAGCCCAGAACGCCGGGGAGTAAAGGGATGGAAGAAGACCGCAGAATAATCTCGACCTCGCTGCCTTGCGCCAACTCCACGCTATGCCCAAGCAGGCCAAAACCGGTGATGTCGGTGCCGCCCTTGACGGCGAAGGGAGCGAAGGCCTCGGCGGCAACTTTGTTCAAAGTGGCCATCACCTGCAGGGCGGCCGTGGTATGCGTGGCTTCGGCCATCTCGGCCTTGGTGGCGGTGGCGATGATGCCGCTGCCGAGGGGTTTGGTGAGAATGAGCAAATCTCCCGGTCGCGCTCCGCGGTTAGAAACAATGGCCTCTGGGCTGACGATGCCGGTGACCGCTAAGCCGTACTTGATGTCGGCATTATCGACCGTATGACCGCCGATGATGACCACATTGGCTTCTGTGGCCTTATCGCTCCCGCCACGCAGGATCTCACCCATGACTTCGGGCGCGATGCAACTGGCGTAACAGACGATGTTCAGCGCGGTAAGGGGTGTGCCGCCCATGGCGTAGACATCACTCAAGGCATTCGCTGCGGCAATTTGCCCAAAAAGGTAGGGGTCATCGGTCATGGGGCTAAAGAAATCTACCGTCTGCACCAAGGCGGTGCTGTCGTTAAGCAGGTAGATGCCCGCGTCGTCGCTGGTCTCTATCCCCACCAAAACGCGCGGATGGGCGACTTTGGGCAGGTGACGAAGGATTTTTTCGAGAGCACCCGGCTCTAATTTGCTCGCTCAGCCGCCGCCTGCGGATAGTGAGGTTAACTTAATTTCTGCCACTCGCGCTGCCTCCCTTCGACAACGGCGCGCGCCTCGGTGGAGCGCAAGAATTTGGCCATTTCGGCAACCGCCCGACCATTGTAAAGGCGAGGTGCAGTGACTAGGTGGAGCGCCCGCGAAAATGTCAATCCCTCTAGGCGTCTTGCCACCCCCCGGCCCGCCCTGATGGAGGCCCCCGCAGCAAGAGATGAAACAAAGGCGAGACCTACGCCCGCCTCCACGGCATTGACGGCGGCCAAGGAGGTGCTCACCTCAAGCACGACCGTCAGTCGGCCGGCGCTCAACCCATGGCGCGCCAACTCGCGCTCTAAAACTAGTCGACTGCCGGAACCTGCGGTGCGCCCGATGAAAGGTTCGCCATGGACATCGTCAAGGGACACTTGCGCCTTGGTGGCCAAGCGATGGGCGGGGTGGATGAGGAGGATCAGCTCATCATGAAAAATCGGTTCGGCATGTAGCTCAAGCTCCTTGGGGGGAGCTCCGACTATAGCCACGTCAAGTTCATGGCGATGCAGTCTGGCCAGGACCAAAGAGGTGTTTTCGATAATCAGGCGCGGTTTGACCATGGGGTAGCGCTTGATAAAAATGCCCATGAGGTGGGGACAGAGATGCTCGCCAGGCACCGTGCTGGCGCCCACCAACACGGGGCCGACGACCTCGGTGGCCAATTCGTCTATGTTCCTACGCGTCAAATCTACCAGGTCGAGCGAGGCCTTAATATTCTGCAGGGCCAGCACGCCGGCTCGGGTGAGTTCTAGCTTTCTCCCCTGGCGCTCGATTAGCTTCGCCCCGAAGTAATCTTCGAGCGCTTGAATTTGCATGCTTACGGCTGGTTGGGTGAGGCCGAGATGCCGTGCGGTGGCCGAAAAGGAGCCGGTCTCAAGAGCGACCAAGAAGGTGCGCATGTAGTTGATGTTCATTCCGAACCCCCCCCATTATTTTGCCGACGGTGATTACACCGTCGCTACGGGTTACGGATGTCCCGTGGAAACAAGAAAAGCCCCGCGACAGGGGAATCTGGCGGGAGTATGTGGGAATCGAACCCACCGCGGACTTTTCTAGAGCCCGCTGCCGGGTTTGAAGCCCGGAAGGCACACCAGAACCTATCTACCCCCGAGAACCATACTATCACGAGAGAAATGCACTGTCAAAGGTACTGTGGCGGCGCCTGGTTTCGCCGCTCCTGACGGTTAGCTTGTGCTGGTCAAAATACTCGAGCAGCAATAGGGCGTACTTGCGGCTGGAGTCAATCATGGTGCGAAAAGCGGCTAGGCTCAATTCTTCTTCCCTTTGAAAGAACTCAAGCAAAAGCACCTTGGCGCGGCGGAGCGCCAGAGCATGAAAGTAAGCCCCCTCCGCAACCTTGATGATCTCCCCTCTCTCGGCGAGCGCGTCCTGCAACTCCTTGAGGTCCTCCAAAGAAAGCGACACCCGAATTGCCAGCTCCTCGGTAGAGGGCGGGCTAAACAGAGCCTCGGCCAGGAGTTCCAGCACCAAGCTGCGCCTCTGGGCCCATTTGCCGACAAATTCCACCTTGAAGTCCTTGCCGGCTACATGCCGCGCTCCGCCTTGGTGGCCGGTACTGCCCTGGAGGAGGAGGAGCAGCGAGGCAAAGAGGCGATTGTGGGCGCCGGGCATGACTTTGCTACGCAGTTCCTCACGGGCGATACCGCTCCGCAGGGGAAAGCGGCGATGATAACTCGCCAGTTCTTCGCTGACTTTCTTTTCGATGACCTGCAGGGTGAGGGCGTCGACTAGGTACTCCACATCATCAACGCGCAAGCTATGGACGGCATCCGCGGCGAGCAGTTTTTCTAAGGCCTCGGCTTTATCTTCGCGGTATACGGTGCGGAGCAGCTCCTCGCGGGTAATCATTTCGTTTTTCGTCTTACGCAATACCTGCACGATGACTTCCTCGGTGCCCCCCTTCTCTAACACCCATAACTCCGCCAGGCCCCTCTCCTTAAAGCGTTTGCGCTTAATGGGCAAGGGGTCGATGATGCTACCGCCGCCGATGGTCGACATGGGCGAATAGGTGCGGAGCACAAAGCGGTCCCCCGCCATGACCGCCAGGGGTTCTTCGAGGCGCAACTGGGCCAGGGCACTGTCTCCCGGCGCCAGAGCCTCTTGGTCGAGGAGGACCACGCGACAGAGCACTTCGGCCGCACCGGTGTAGAGCCGCATTCGTTCGCGGTTGCCGAGAATTTTTTCGGCATCGGAGAGTAGGGTGAGCCGCACGTCGAGCATGAGGGAAGGCGACAAATACTTAGGAGTTGCCAGGACATCGCCCCTACGCAGTTGCTCGACCTGCACGCCGGCGAGGTTAATGGCGGTGCGCTGCCCTGCTACGGCCGCATTGACTTTTTGCCCATGCACCCCGACGCCCCGCACTCGCGCCATCAATTGCCCAGGAAATATTTCTAGGGTGTCACCCACGGTGACCACACCGCTGTGCAAGGTGCCGGTGACGACAGTGCCAAAACCCTGCACACTAAAGACGCGGTCTATGGGCAGGCGCATGGCCGCAGCTTGGTCCCTTAAGCTTGTGCCGTCGGCGAGGCGGTCAATCTGTGCCGCAAGCTCCGGCAGCCCCTCCCCGGTTAACGCCGAAACAGGGATGATGGGTGCATCGGCTAAGAAGGTGCCCTGAACCCTCTCCTTGACGTCTAGCATGACTAGCTCCAACCACTCAGCGTCAACCAAGTCCTTCTTGGTAATTACAATTATCCCCCGCTCGACCTGCAAAATTGAAAGTATGGCCAAATGCTCGGCGGACTGGGGCATGATGCCCTCGTCGGCGGCGACAATCCAGAGGACGAGGTCGATGCCACCAACGCCGGCCAACATGTTCTTGATAAATTTCTCGTGCCCGGGGACATCGACTATGCCGGCGCGCCGCCCGCTCGGCAGGTCAAAAAAGGCGAAACCGAGGTCGATGGTGATGCCCCGCTCTTTTTCTTCTTTTAAGCGGTCGCAATCAATGCCGGTCAGGGCTTTAACTAAGGTCGTCTTGCCATGGTCGATATGCCCTGAGGTTCCGATCACAAAATGTTTCATAGAGCTCCCTCGGCGGCTATAGCCTCTAGGGCGGCGATGACTTCCTCGCGGTCGCCGGCAAGCAGGCAGCGCGGGTCAATCAGCACCCGGTCTTTTTCGATGCGCGCCACAATGGGGATATCCCGGCAGCGCAGCCTCTGCTCTAAGGCCACACAGCCTATGGGTGACTCTATGGCGACGACAAAGCCGGCGAACTCCTTGCCGGGGAGCGAGCCGCCCCCGACTTGGGCGTGGGCAGGTTTGACCTCGGCACGCCAGGCAGGCAAGGATGCGGGCAGGGCGTTTATGGCAGCCGCCAGTTGCTCGGCTTCGCTTTGATAGCGGATCGGGTCTTTGGTGAGCATGGCGAGGAGGGGCACTTGCTCGTCTTGCGCCCCCTGCCGATAAAGACGCAGGGTAGCGAGAAGCGCCGCTAGGGTCAGCTTGTCTATACGGAGCGCCCGCGCAAGGGGGTGTTTTTCGAGCCGGGCAATGCACTCTTTTTTGCCGACGATGATGCCGGCTTGCGGCCCGCCCAAAAGCTTGTCTCCCGAAAAGGTAACGATGTCCATGCCCGCGGCCACGGCCTCGGCCACCGTAGGCTCGCCGTGCAGGGGCACGAGCGCCCCGCTCCCGAGGTCCTCTATAGCTAAAATTCCATAGCGATGGGCCACCTCGACCACCTGCTCGCGCGAGGCGGCGGCGGCAAAACCCACTACTTGGTAATTACTGGTGTGAACCTTGAGCAAAGCTGCGGTGCGGGCGGTGATGGCCCGCTCGTAATCCGCGGCATAGGTCTTGTTGGTCGTGCCCACTTCGCGGAGTTCTGCGCCGCCCTGCTCCATGACCTCGGGGATGCGAAAGTTGCCGCCCACCTCGACTAGCTCCCCGCGCGAAACAACCACCTCGCGCTGGTTGGCGAGCGCGCTTAAGGCGAGTAAGACTGCCCCGGCATTGTTGTTGACAACGAGGGCACTCTCGGCCTTAGTCAGCTCTACGAGCAAGGCGCGCACATGGCTCTGACGGCTGCCGCGCTCGCCGGTGTCGACATCGTATTCGAGGGTTGAATAGCCGGTGGCCGCTTGGACGACGGCCTCGATGGCCGATGCGGCCAGGGGAGCACGGCCCAGATTGGTGTGCAGCGGTATGCCGGTGCAGTTGATGACCCGCCGGAGACTGGCCTGTAGCCTAGCCCCGAGGATGGCCGTAACGCGACTAAGAAGGGCCTCGTGCACGCCCTCCGGGGGCGGCACCGGCTCATTTTGTGCCAAAATAGTGTTCCGCAGTTCATCAATGGCTTGTCGCACGGCCAACGTCACGCTGACCCGCCCATGGCTTAGGCCAAGAGCTACGAACTCGCTCCGCCTTAAGACCTCGTCCACTTGGGGGATTATGCGCCGCAGCTCGCTACTCACCGCATGGCCTCCCCCAGATATTTGTCGGCCGCATGGGCCGCCAAGGCCCCGTCCCCTACCGCTGTCGCTACCTGACGGAACGGTTTTTGCCTGACATCGCCGGCGACAAAGACACCGGGCCAAACGGTAGCGACCTCATCATGGGTCAAGACATAGCCGTACTCGTCAAGGGGCAGTTTAGCGCCGAGGTAGTTGGTGTTAGGAATCTGCCCGATGCAGACAAAGGCGCCGTCAAGCGGCATCGCCCGCTCTTCTCCGGTAATTACGTCGGCTAGCACCACGCCTTCAACCTTTTTGTCGCCGTAGATATTTTTGACAACGGTATTGTAGGCGAAGTGTATTTTCGGGTTGCTCACCGCACTCGCCACCAAGGCGCTTACGGCGCGGAGCTTGTCCCGCCGATGCACAAGCGTTACGGAGGAAGCAAAGCGAGTCAGAAAGAGGGCGTCTTCCACAGCGGTGTCTCCCCCGCCGACGACCATTACCTGCTTGTTGGCATAGAGCGCGCCATCACAGGTAGCGCAATAAGACACCCCTTGGCCGGTAAACCTAGCTTCGCCGGGCACCGCTAACTTGCGGGGGGAGGCTCCGGTGGCGATGATGACCGCCCGGGCATTATATATGGCGGAACTGACCTTAATTTCTTTGATGGCGCGGCTAAGCTCCACCGTCTCGACCTGGTCGTAGACGATTTCCGCACCAAAACCCTCGGCCTGCTGCAACATACGCATGGCTAGCTCGACGCCATCAATCGGCTCGGCAAAGCCCGGGTAGTTTTCGATGGTTGCGGTGGTGGCCATTTGCCCGCCCGGCCCTAGTTGCTCAATGAGCACGGTTTTGAGATTGGCGCGCGCCGCATACAGGGCCGCTGTAAGCCCCGCCGGACCGGCGCCAAGGACTGCTACGTCATAAATATCGCGCATAATACTTCCTCCATTTATAAAAAATAGGACCCACGAAATTATCGTGGGTCGAGACTATGCCCCTATATCATATCCGGCGGCAGTAATGGCACCTTTAAGGTTGTCTGGCGACACCTTGTCCGGGTCATATGAAACGCTGACTTTGCGCTTCATAAGGTCTACTGTCACCGCATTGACACCAGGCAAGTTTGATAAAGCTCGACTCACGGCCGCCTTGCAACTACCTCAAGTCATGCCCTCGACAATAAATGAAATGTCCTTCATTAGATATTCCTCCTTTTACTCTTTGGCGCTTTTGGACTGCTAATTGTTACTCTTTGTGCACCCAGGAACAGACTCCTATTCGAACCCCTCTGCACCGCGCTCTAGCGCATAAACCGCTCGAGCGCCACCACTAACTCGTCGATGGATTCATCGGCTTGTCCCGAACGAATGGCCGTGGCTAGGCACCCCCGCGCATGGGCATCGAGCACCTTCATGCCGACGCGGTCTAGCGCGGCGCGCACGGCTGCCACTTGCGTGAGAATGTCAAGACAGTAGCGGTCTTCCCCGACCATGCGCTGCAGACCCCGTACCTGGCCCTCTATCTTGCGGAGCCGCCGCAAAATGTCCTCATGCGGGGCTTGCATTTTTTGGCTCCCGGCACTTGCTGCAGTAGCCAAAAAACTGCAGGCTATGGTCTGTTATTCTAAAATTGCTCTGCGTAGCGATGCGCGCCTCGAGGTCGTCTAAGAGGTCCTCATTAAACTCGATGATGTCAGCGCAGCCAAGACAGACCAGGTGATGGTGGTAGTGCTTCTCTTGGTCGCTGGCGAGTTCATACTTGCGACCCCCTTCGCAGAAGTCGAGGCGAGCCACAATGCCTAAGTTCTCAAAGAGATCGAGAGTTCTATAGACGGTGGCTAGGCCAATTTCGGGATTTTTCGCTCGGGTGATGCTATAGATTTCTTCGGCGGTCATATGGTTTTCCTCGGCACTAAGGAGTATGCGCAAAATCGCCTCGCGCTGTGGCGTCAAGCGAAAATCCTTCTCCTTGAGTACGCTAAGAATTTGCGATATGTTTTGTTCTTCGTTCACAGTTCCACCCCTAATTGAGTTCGTTAGAATAAGAATGCCACTATCCTGCTAGGTTGTCAAATTTATAGCCTATAAAAGGGCTTTTAATTTGCCCAGTATTTCGGCCATTGTTTCGGGCGGCAAAGTGCAAACGTATTCAGAACGCCGACTGCGCCAATCGAGGTTTTTGACATGGTCGGCCAATACTACCCCGCAAATTGGAACGCTCTCCGGCAAAACAACTTCAAATGGGTAGAATTTTCTGACTAGAGTGACCGGGCAAAAAAGAGCCAAGCCCACCTTATGGTTGTAAACATCGGGTGAAATGCATACCGCCGGCCTCCGCCCGGCCTGTTCATGGCCTGAATGGGGGGTGAAGTCCAACCAAACAACGTCCCCCCTAGCGGGCACATGGGGGACTCTCAACTACCACACTTCCTTGCCGACAGAGTGGCCGTAACCTTGCTCGGTATGGATTTGCTCGTCTTTGAGTTCCGCAAGCAAATTCTCTAAAACATAAACTTCCGGCCGACGTGGTTCGACAATCAACCTTCCGTCCACTATCGAAAGTGTAGCCTCGGTCCCTGATACCAAGCTAACCTCTTGGGCAAAAGACTTCGGTATGCGCAGCGCCAGGCTATTCCCCCACTTTTGCACCTTTACTAACACCTCAAGCTGCCTCCCCTCTGTGTTTCTACAATGATTATACATGGGGAAAAGGTAGTCGTCAACGCCCACTCTACCCGGCCGGACAGCAGTGCACCTGCCTGATAAGCGATGCCAGATGGGTGAAATTGTAGGGCTTGGGCAGGCAGGCCGTCCTGGTCCGGGTGGCCCCTAGGTCATCCCCGTCGCTCGCGGGGGGCCCTAGCACAATCACGGCGCGGCCATTCTCTTTTGCTTCGGCCAGCACACCGAGCTTTGATTCATCGAGCAAGACGTCATCGACAATGACGGCAGTCACGTCTGTGCTCAAGGCCTCGGCGACAGTATCGCAAACCATCACCTTAATTTTGGCACGCCCTAGCGTGACCGGCAGCACCAAGCGCAAGGTTCTATCGGCGCATACTAAGGCGACAGAGAGCGGCGGGTCTTCCGGCCCGCGCTCATAAGATGCATCTTGGGCGGAGGCTCTGCTGCTGCGCAAATCCTTAATGTAGATGCTGTGGGGAATTTGCTTGGCGAGGCACTTTACCTCGGCCACCAGCTCGGAAATCTGACCGGAGCTGTCAAAGGACCGATACTCGTTGGTCACCACCGCGAGAGAAACCGTAATGAGCGGGTGCTTGACGTATTGTCCATCGCGAGCATGCCCCAGCACATAGCCACGCTTCCGGTCATCTTCGTGGTACAATTTGGGCATTAGCTCGTCAAAAGAGGTGATCAGCTGCTGGCAAAGCCCGTCTACCTTGTCGGGGGTACTGCAGATGACAAAGTCGTCGCCCCCGATATGCCCGACAAAGTCGTGTGGGTTGCCGCACATGGTGATGCACTGTAAAATGATGAGGCCTAGAGTGCGCAGCACCACATCGCCTTGCAGAAAGCCATAGGAGTCGTTGTAGGACTTGAAATTGTCGATGTCGGTATAGATGACCGCAAAGGGCTCCGGAGACGCGGCCAGCTGCTTTAATTTCTCCTCGATGGCGATGTTGCCGGGGAGATTGGTGATGGGGTTTAGCGAGCGCTCGGTGCGGGAGCGGCGTAAATGCGCCTTCACCCGCGCCAGCACCTCAGTCATATCAAAGGGTTTGGCCAGGTAGTCATCCGCCCCGGCATCTAACCCGGCCACGATGCTCTCCGACGTGTTGCGTGCGGTAAGCATGATGATGGGTACATGGGAGACGAGCGTGTTGTTACGCACTTGCCGCGCTACCTCAAACCCATCCATCTCGGGCATCATCACATCAAGGATGATTAAGTCGGGGCGCTCGGCAATAGCAGCCTTCAGCCCGGCCAGGCCGTCGTTGGCGGTAACTACCTCATACCCGGCTGATGTTAAATTCACCTTGAGCAAGGTAACTATCAGCCGATTGTCGTCAACCACTAAGATACGGTTTTTCATGGCCGCCCTCCCTAATTCGGTATGGTAAAGTAGAATGTCGACCCCGACCCGGGAGAACTTTCGGCCCACACCCTGCCGCCGTGTAGTAGCACAATGGTGCGCACGATGGCCAAGCCAAGACCAAGGCCCTCGGTCTTGCGCGATAAGGAGTTGTCGATGCGGTAGAACTGGTCAAATACCCGCCCTAGTTGTGCCGGGGGTATGCCCACGCCATGGCCCATGACCGCCACTTCTATTTCGCCCAACATCCCACGCACCCGGACATGCACCTCGCCGCCCAGGGGGGAATACTTGATGGCATTGTGCAAGAGATTGTCCATCACTTGGCTGAGGCGTACGAAGTCGGCGCGGACTATGGGTAGTGCTGCGGGAACCGTCCACAGGATAGTATGGTTAGACGCAGTGCTTTGAGCGCGGCGGCAGGACTCGGCAACCAAGTGCCCCAGGTCGATGGTCTCGGGAAATATAGCAACCTTGCCCTGTCCGGCCTGCTGCACGGACAGAAGGTCTTCGACCACTCGCAAAGCCTGCTCCGAACTGATTTTTATAGATCCCAAAAACTCGCTTTTCTCCGCTTCACTCCATTCAATGTCACTCCTCAGCAGGGTGTCCACAAAACCCTTGATGCAGGTGAGCGGAGTGCGTAACTCATGGGAGACCATGGCTACGAAGTCGCTGCGCATTTTGTCTAACTCGCGCAGTCTGTCCCCCGCTTGGCGCTCGCGGCGCAATAAGTCGGCGGTGTAGATAATGGCCGCTACCTGTTGGGCCACCGTTTCGATTATTTTGACGCTGGCCTCAGGGAAATCCTCGGCGACGAGGAGGGCCATAGTGCCAAATCCCTGGTCCTGAACGCGGAGTGGTACTGCGATGATGTTGTCTTGGCGCACTAATCGTCTCGCTTCGCGCGCCGCCTGAGCAAGCTCTTGCACTGCTCTAAGCGCATCGCCCGAAGGCTCTGTGCCTAGCTGCACAGACTGAAAGGCGTCCTCCCCCGGAGAGAAAGAACACTCGAGCAAACAATATGAGGCCCCCACAGCGCGCATCGCCACAGCGAGCGCAGTCTGCAGCGCGCTGCGCAGACCCGAGGCATCGGCAAACACCTTTGAAAAAAGAGTGAGTGCTGCAATTTGTTCACGCAGGCTCTCGACCTCACGCGTCAAGCACAAAGTGGGCGGCACAAGTACCTCCCCTGGGGCGTCCTCTATCTTCCTCCGCCAACGAATGGCGCTCACCACCTTCCTAATGCCAATACAACCATGCTAGCCATACGCAGTTTGTTGTACGCAATGAAATTTCGCAGCGCTATTATTGTTCGCTGTTACTGTTAGCTGTTATTGTTCGCTTGGCGGGCGGGATTTCCTTCTTGCAAGTACTCCCTATCCAAGTAAACTGGTGTAGATATTTTTCGCGCGGATGATGCTTTCTGTGCCGTAGATAAGCGCGCGCCCGTCCCCAAAGATGATTACCTCGCATTGGTCAACCGCTGCAATGCGTAACGTATAGCGCGATACTTCTATCTTTAAGCCTCGCGCGCTGAGCCGCTGCCCTAGTGACTGAAGGTCCACCGGGCCGGTCCCTCCGGGCACTAAGACGCTTTGCTCCCCACATACTACTACCGCTTCCGGCGCGGGCAGGCGGCCGAGGAACTCTCCTTGATGCAATTGGCAGGCTGGACAGAGCGGATCTCGGGCGATATCTATGGTGCGAAAATCCCCGCTCGCTAGATCAAATTCGAGTAAGTTGTGGCGGTGCTCGTTCCCAGTGATAATTTTTATGGCTTCGGCCACTTGCGCCGCTGCCACGATTGTTGTGACTGAACCGAGGACGCCGGTCAAGCGGCAGCTCTCGGCTGCGCCTAGGGCCGGCAATTCGGTGAATAGACACCGAAAACAGGGCCCACCCGGCGCAAATACTCCCATGGTGCCCATGGTGCCAAGAACACCACCATAGACCCAGGGCAAAGCGAGGGCCAGGCAGGCTTCATTAATAGTAAAGCGGGCTGGGTAGTTATCGGTGGCGTCAATGACCAGGTCATGGCCTCGGAGGAGCTCTAGGGCATTCATCCCGGTAAACTCTACTACCAAAGCTTCAATATTGACCTCGCTGTTAGTCTGCCTGAGCCGCACCGCCGCCGCTTCGGCCTTAGGCACTTTAGCGGCAGCATCGCTCTCAATAAACAGGGTCTGGCGCTGGAGGTTACTGAGCTCTACGACATCGCGGTCGATAATGCTCAGCCGCCCCACTCCGGCACGTGTCAAGAGATCGGCCGCCACTGTGCCTAGGGCGCCGCAGCCGATTATGGCAACTTTGGCCGCGGATATCTTCTTTTGCCCCAGCGGACCAATCAAGCCTAGGTTCGTCTGCCCCAAATATCTGTTCATACTACCCCCCCCATGTACTGCAATGTATTGAGTACGGCCGGAAAATGGCTTATGATTACAAATGGGATGAGATTTTGTTTGAGGCAAATGGACGGATGAACGAACTGTAGACGGCAAGAACTGGGTGGACTTGAAGCAAAAAGAACCGTCCCCCGCGCTTCCCCGCCCCGCGGTTCAAAGGAGGATGAGCTGTGCAAAAGACTTTTGTCAGGACCTTGTCGCCCGCTGTCTTTGAGCTTGATGCGGACAGACTGCGTAGGGGTTACTACACTGACGCCTATTTTTCGAACACGGTACGCATACTGGCCGAGCTCGCCGCTCGGGGCTACAGCATGGATGGGGTGGCGATTGGGGATATCGAAGTTGAAATGCAGTTTTTCCCTCGCCGCCAGCCCTTCGCCGTAGTGTGCGGCGTGGAAGAGAGCTTGGCCATGCTCAAGGAATGTGCCGGTTACTTTAGCGACACGGGCGAATTTGTCAGTACCTATGATGAGCTAGAGGTGGAGGCGGTGCCCGATGGCACGCTCACGCCCTATGGCGGGGATTCACTAGATGTTACGCCTGTGCTCAAAGTGAGGGGCCGCTACCGGGATTTTGCTCTGCTTGAGACGCCGATTCTCGGCATTTTGACCGAGGGGTCACGGGTGGCCACTAATGTCTACCATACTTTGGTCGCTGCGCGCGGTAAAGATGTCTACTTCTTTCCGGCCCGCTTTGCCCATTACAAGGTGCAGTCGTTACATGGCTATGCCTATAGTCTGGCCCTGCGCGCCTACAACCTGGCCCACGAAGGAAGTGCCCGGGTGCTGGTTTCTACCGATGCCCAGGGCTCGTATGTCGGTATCGGCGGTAGCGGCACAGTCAGCCATGCCAGCATTGCCTGCTTTCTTGGCAACACGACCGAAACCATGCTGCAATTTTGCCGCATTATGCCCCCGACAACACCGCGCATTGCCCTCATTGATTTTCACAATGACTGCGTGGGGGAAGCAAAGAAAGTTATGTCCGCCATGTTTTGTCACTACTGGGAACACTTTGCCGAGGGTGATTTGGCCGAGGCGGAGCGCTATGTGCTCTATGGGGTGCGCCCGGACACCGCCGGCAATATGCGCGATGTCTCGGTCGCGCCCACCGGCGACAAAGAGGAGGACAACGGAGTGAACCCCCGCCTGGTGCTAAACATCAGGCAAGGGCTCGACTCCGCCTGGCTAGACTGGAACTTGCCGGCTGGGGCCGCAGAGGTAGCGGCCAAGTGGTGTCAACAAGTAAAGATTGTCGTCACCGGGGGCTTTGACATCGCTCGCATCAATAAGTTTGAGGCCCGCAAAGTGCCGGTGGATATTTATGGTGTTGGTTCATCGCTGCTCGAGAACGCCAAGGGCAATACCACCGACTTTACAGGTGACATTGTGCGGGTGAGGCTCGCCGGGGAGTGGGTGCCCCTCGCTAAGCTCGGCCGAAAGCCCAACCAAAACGCCGAACTCTGCCTGGTAGAAGACTAGTCATCAGAGACCGCCGGAGCCTCGCTCTGGGCGGTCCTTTTTTCATGCGGATAGTGTAAGACCGAGGGCAGAAGCAGGCCGAAGACGCCCCCAATGGCACAGAGCAAGCCGGCACCGCCTATTAGGACTACAGGACCCACCATATTCAGCAGGGGACCGCTCACCGCTTGCCCTAAAGGCCGCAGTCCGCTGGTGGTAGTTTCGCGGGCGGTGAAGGCTCTGCCCCGCAATTCATCGGGCACTTCGCGCTGCCAAATGGTCTGGGCGGCCACATTGGTCATGACCAGCACAAAACCAACCATGGCGACACCGGCGAGTAGCCAGCCCTGATGGGGGGCAAAAGCCACCACCATGGTAAACAAGCCGAGCGCTACGACCGAGCCAATGATGACGGGGCCGGTCTTCTTGATGATGCCGGGAGCGGCAGAGAGCAACATGGCTGCCCCGAGGAAGCCAACGGCTTTAAAGCTACCAACGAGCCCGAGTAAGGCCGGTCCGCCCTGCCAGACATTTAGAACCAATAAGGGCAAAGCCACGCTGACGGGTGCTAGTGCCAAATTGAGCAAAGCGTTGTAAGAGAGCAAAGGCAGAAGGACCTTGTGTCCCAGAACAAATTTCAAGCCGCCGACAAAATCGTGCATAAAACTGTTTTTCTTATCGTTGCCCGCGGCAATGCACGGGGAAGGGAACTGGATGAAGAGGAGCGAGATGGCGGCCACAAAGAAAGTAAGGGCGTTGACAAAGATGGCCGCGCCGACCCCGGCCAAAGCAATCAAGAGGCCACTCACTGCAGGGGCCACGATGCTCATAGCGCTATTCCCCATGTGCATCATGGAATTGGCGCGCACTAGTTCCTCTTTGCCCACAACTACCGGAACCGACGCTTCGAAAGCCGGTCCGTCAAAAGTGGTGACGATGCTCATGAGTACCGCCATAAAGAGGACTAAGGGGAGCGAAAACAAGCCGTACCAATAGAACAGGGCCAAAAGCGCCGTGATAATGCCGTTTAAGGTGGCGGCAACGAGCATCATTTTGCGCCGATCGGCGCGATCTATGTAGACCCCAATCATCGACCCTAGGATTAGCTGTGGGAGCGAGGTAGCGAGCACCACGAGCGATACGGCTACGCCGCTTTGCGTCGCACTGACCACCCACCACATGAGGGCTAGAGTAAAGAGCGTGTCGCCAAGGACTGAGATAGTCTGTCCACCCCAAAGAATGAGAAAGGTCTTGTTCCGCAGTACAGGTACTGCCACTGGTACAGTCATAATCAGCAATTGCCTCCTTTGATTCTAGGTGCCTATCTACAACAGGCAATTCGCCCTCAGTTTGGCGTTTCCCTGCTGCCAGTTAAGTATTGATAAAATAATTAACCAATTCCTAGCCAAGAGTGGCCTTGCTGGCCGCACTGGCCTCACCAAATCGCTGCAAGACATCGGGGTTGGCGCGAAAGAACTCGAGCCAAGCGTTCATTACCCGCAAAGTCTCCTCACTGACGCAGTGCTCGATAAGTTCCGCATCGACAAACTGGCTGACCTGCACGCCTATTTTCGCCAGATAATCCTGCACGGTATTATGCCTCGCCAACAAAAACTCCCCTGCTGCCCGGCCGGCATCAGTCAAGGTCACATAGCCATAACGCTTCTGTTCGAGAAAGCCCAGAGCACACAACTTCTTGGTGAGGCGAGTGACCGAAGGAGCCGCCACGTTTAGCTCCTCCGCCAGTTCATTGATGCGGATATGGCCCCTTAACAGGCAGTGACGATAGATCATTTCTAGGTAGTCCTCCTGGGTTGGGGTGAGTAGGGCGCGGTTTTCTTGGCGCAGCAGCTCATAACCGCGAAAAGTGCGAAACTCGTGCTCCCTCATCGCTATCCCCTCTCTGTGACCTTTCTCTGACTCCCTACATATGTTAGCAGCAGGCAAGATTGTTGCCCGTTGCTAAGATTATGAGTCGTGTCTTGGTTGCATGACAAAAGAAAGGGAGGTCACAATGGAAAGGCAATTAATCCCCTTAGTAAAAGTCCCCCTCGCGGGGCGTGGAAGCGTCGGGTCGCTTTGCGCCAAGAGCCACACGCGGAGGCGCCTGCAAGACCTTGGGTTTGTTCCTAACACCGAGGTCGAGGTGCTCCACAAGAGCCCCGCCGGAAACCCGGCGGCTTATGGACTGCGCGGCACAGTCATCGCCTTGCGTGACGACGAGGCCGGCCAGATTATGGTGTTCTATGCCTTTTGAGCGCCTGACGATTGCCCTGGCAGGCAACCCCAACACAGGCAAGAGCACGGTCTTTAATAGCCTCACCGGGCTCAAGCAGCACACCGGCAACTGGCCCGGGAAGACGGTGGTCTTTGCTCAGGGCACCTATAGGTGGCGCGAGACAACGCACTACCTCATCGATCTGCCCGGCACATATTCGCTCTACACTAATTCCAGCGATGAGGAAATCGCCAGACAGTATATCTCGAGTGGTCAAGCCGACGTCACGGTCATAGTCGCTGACGCGACAAGTCTAGAGCGCAACCTCAACTTGACGCTGCAGGTGCTAGGTCTCACCGGCAAGGTGGTGGTGTGTGTAAATCTCATGGATGAAGCCCGGCGCAAGGGCATCCAAGTTGATTTGCCAAAACTTTCAGCGGAACTTGGAGTGCCGGTGGTAGGCACCAATGCCCGTAACGGCGACGGCCTAGAGGCCCTGCGCGAAGCCATCTGGGAAGTAGCCACCGGCACCGTCAAAACCAGTCCGCGCGAGGTCACCCGGCCCGCCACCTTGTCCTTGTCCCTAGACGATGAAGCGGCCAGCGACTGCAGAGTGGAAGGCCTTGTCACGGCAGCGCAACACATTGCCGCGAAGGTGGTTACATGGCCAAAGGAAAGGGCCGACCGCCAGGACCGTAAAATCGACAGCATCCTCCTCAGCCGCTTCTATGGTCTGCCCATCATGCTTCTCTTGCTCGGGGCCATTTTTTGGCTGACGATAGTCGGGGCGAACTACCCCGGGGAAGTCCTCGCTGGCTTTTTTGCGTCCCTGGAAGGCAGGTTAAACGCCGCCTTGGTGGTCCTTGGTGCGCCGCTCTGGTTACAAGGAATACTCATAACGGGAGTATATCGCACCATGACAACGGTGGTAGCGGTAATGCTGCCGCCCATGGCCATTTTTTTCCCGCTCTTTACCCTGCTCGAAGACCTCGGTTACCTGCCGCGCATTGCCTTCAACCTTGACCACTTCTTTAGGCGCGCCGGGGCACATGGCAAACAAGCCCTCACCATGTGCATGGGCTTTGGCTGCAATGCCGCCGGGGTCATAGCCTGTAGGATAATCGATTCGCCGCGCGAGAAGCTCATCGCCATTCTCACCAACAATTTTGTGCCCTGCAACGGGCGCTTCCCTATCTTGATTGTCGTGGCCAGCATCTTTATGGTCGGAACAAATGGTGGTTTTGGCTCTTTTTTGGCCACGCTGTCGGTGCTGGGCATGGTGGTGGTCGGGGTGTTACTGACCCTCTTCATTTCTAAAATGCTTTCTCTGACCTTGCTTAAGGGGCTGCCTTCGTCCTTTATGCTGGAGCTCCCACCTTATCGGCAGCCTGAATTGGGAAGGATTCTCGTTCGCTCCTTTATCGACCGCACCCTCTTTGTGCTCTCGCGCGCCGTCATCGTCGCAGCCCCCGCGGGGGTGGTGCTCTGGCTGATGGGGAACATCACCCTCGGAGACAGCAGCCTCCTTACCCTGAGTGCCTCCTTCCTCGACCCCCTCGGGCGGCTGATGGGACTTGATGGATTCATCTTGTTGGCCTTTTTGCTGGGCCTGCCGGCTAATGAGATCGTCATCCCTATCCTCATCATGGGCTACCTGCGCACGACGGCGATGCTCGAACTTGACAGCCTGGAATCCTTGCGCCAACTATTCATTGCTAACGGCTGGACAACGATAACTGCCGTCTGCACCATGCTTTTTGCACTCTGCCACTGGCCCTGCGGAACCACCCTCTTAACCGCCAAGAAAGAAACCCAAAGCTTCAAGTGGACCGCCTTAGCCTTTTTCATACCCACGATGACCGGCGTCGCCCTCTGCACCTTGGTCGCTCAGGGGGCGCGACTGATCGGTTTTCTTTGGCGCTGATCTTTGGCGCTGATTGACTCATGGCTTCATTGTTGTAGCGCCGGCACAAAAACCGGCGACCCCGTCGGTCCTTGGGTTGCCGACCTCGGCGGTCCTTGGGTTACACGCCGACGGGGGAGGGTCGGCGTGCCATGTCACGCCGCTACCTATGGAACTGCCGCGTTGATCCCTGGGGCGGTGTAGCGCCGGCACAAAAACCGGCGACCTCGGCGGTCCTTGGGTTACACGCCGACCGGGGAGGGTCGGCGTGCCATGTCACGCCGCTACACGGGATACTGCAACGCCTAAAATGTACCCCAGAAAACGAACAGTGCGGGTTTCTTTGGCGCTGATTGACTCATGGCTGCATTTTCGATACCATACTTCTAAGAGGTTAAGAGACACTGCGGATGTTGCAGCAGAGTTGGAGGAGTAGGCCTGTGTTATTTGCCATTGATGTGGGAAACACGAATATTGTCCTCGGGCTGTGGAAGGATGAGCGCTGGGTGCAGACTTGGCGCCTTTCCACCGACCTTAAGCGCACGGTCGATGAGTACTATGCCATCATTTCTACCTTAGTGGACCAGAAAGTGTACGATGCAAAAAAAGTGTCGGGGGTAGTGGTTGCCAATGTCGTGCCCCCCATTCAGGGCACCATCGAGGCGGTGGCCACGAAACTCTTTGGGCGCCAACCATTGGTGGTAGGGGCAGGGGTGCGCACGGGTATGAAGATAAGGACGGACAACCCGCGCGAAGTAGGTTCTGACCGCATCGTCAACGCGGTGGCCGCCCTGCACATCTATGGGGCCCCGGTCATCGTCGTGGACTTTGGCACGGCCACGACCTTTGATGTCATCTCTCCCCAGGGGGATTACTTGGGAGGGGCCATTGCCCCCGGCATTGGGATAGCGGCCGAGGCACTCTTCTTGCGTGCGGCCAAGCTAAGCCGGGTCGAGTTAGAGCGACCCCGGCAGGCCATCGGCAAGAACACGGTAGAGAGCATGCAGTCGGGGTTAATCTTTGGCTACGCGGCGTTGGTGGAGGGCATGGTCGCCCGCCTGAAGGGCGAACTGGGCATAGACTGCCAGGTCATTGCCACCGGCGGATTGGCCAGGGTCATCGCCGAGGAGACAGCCGTGTTTGACACCATTGCCGACAACCTAACCCTCGACGGCTTGCGGTTAATATATGAATTAAATAAGTAGGAGAAACATATGAATAAAAAAACCGTAGTCCTTGGTATCACGGGGAGTATTGCGGCCTACAAAGCGGCGGACTTGGCCAGCCGCCTAGTTAAGCAGGGTCTGGATGTCGATGTAGTTATGACCGCTGCCGCGCAGCAATTCATCAACCCCCTGACCTTACAAGCTATCACGCACCGCCCCGTAATAACCGCCATGTTCACTTTGCACTCCGCTATGGCGGTAGAACACATCGCTTTAGCCGAGCGCGCCTCGCTGCTGCTCATTGCTCCGGCCACGGCCAATATCATCGCGAAAATCGCCCATGGCTTTGCTGATGATATGCTCAGCTCTACGGCTTTGGCCACGCGGGCACCTATTGTCATTGCCCCGGCCATGAACACCCAGATGTACGAAAACACGGTAACTCAAGCGAATATCGCCAAGCTAGAGGCGCGCGGCATGACCTTTGTCGGCCCGGGCGAAGGGCGCCTCGCCTGTGGGACAAGCGGGCGGGGGCGTTTGACCGAACTGGATGAAATCATGCAGGCGGCATTACTGGCGCTAAACCCTAGGCAGGACCTTTCGGGCAAGAAGGTGGTCATTACGGCGGGCGGCACCGAAGAACCGATTGACCCCGTGCGTTTTATTACGAATCGCTCTTCGGGCAAGATGGGCTATGCCTTGGCCAAGGCGGCTGTGGCGCGTGGTGCAGCGGTCGACCTCATCTCGGCCCCCACCGGCCTTGAGGTCCCGCTTGGTGCAAGAATGGTGCCGGTGCGCACCGCTAAAGAGATGCATGCGGCCGTGCTCAAGCATACTCACGAATGCGATGCTTTGATTATGGCGGCGGCAGTTGCCGACTACACTGTCACTGACCCCGCCATACATAAGATTAAGAAGACCGGCGAGAAACTTGTTCTGGAATTATCCCGCACTGCGGATATTTTAGGCAGCGTCCAAGGGCCTTTTTTAAAGATAGGTTTTGCCGCCGAAAGCCGCGACCTAGTCTTTAATGCCCGGGAGAAATTGACCCAGAAGAACCTTGACCTAATTATCGCCAATGACATTACCGCGCCCCACTGCGGCTTCGAAGTAGACACCAACCAAGTCATTTTGCTTTACCGTTCCGACCAAAGTGAAGCGTTGCCCCTGATGACAAAAGAAGCCTTGGCCCATATAATACTAGATAGAGTGCAAGCCCTGTGGCCATAATTAGCAGCGGCGCACCAGAGGCTGTACATCGGATTTAGCGCTTGGATCCACAGTGACCGAGACGCAATAAGTTTGGGCTCCTTGCCGGAGTCTGGGCCATTGCGTCTTGGCCTAGACTTTTTCATTTTACTTGGAAAGTGGGAGGGAGAGGTAAAATGCCATCCATAGGCATCGTCGGCTTGGGAAGGGTCGGCTGCACCTTGGCTTTCGCTTTAGCGCGGGCGGGGCTGCCGCTTACGGCACTCGCCAGCCGCGACCAAGACAAGGCGCGACGCTTGGCCACGACCCTTGGCCGGCGCGAGGCTACGGAGCCTGTCGCGGTCGCCGCGGCGGACATCTTGCACTATGCCGACCTCGTCTTTCTCGCCACCCCCGATGACGCCATCGCCACGACCTGTGCGGCTTTGCCGTGGGGCCCTGCCAAGTACGCGGTGCACCTAAGCGGGGCGCAAACCCTCGAAGTGTTGGCGGCGGCGCGCCGGAGAGGGGCCGGAGTAGCTTCCTTTCACCCGCTCAATTCTTTCGCGGCGAGCGACCCCGGTTCTATTGCCGAGTTAGAGCAGCGGGCCGAGGCGTTAAAGGGCTCGTACATCGGATTATCCTGCCCCGACGCCGGCAGTGCAGCCATATTAGAGGAAATTGCCGCTGTTGTCGGTGCCGGGCATTTTTACCTTGGTGACGACCAACGGGTCCTCTACCATGCGGCGGCGGTCATGGCCTCGAACTTCGTCACCACCCTTTTGTCCACCACGGTGGAGCTCTGGCAGCAGTTGGGCATTGACGAAAGTTTAGCCCTGCGTTACACCGCTCCCCTGCTCTTTACCACCTGCCACAACATTCTCAACTTGGGGCCGGTGGCCGCCCTGACCGGTCCGCTGGCGCGGGGCGACCTGGGCACCATGCAAAAACACCTCGGCGCGCTCGATGCTCTTGTGGACGACAGCCGCACTGCCACTCTCTACCGCGCCTTGGCCAAGGCTACCCTGCCGCTCGCTCTCGCCAAGGGTACTATCGACCGCGGGTGCGCCGACGAGCTACTTACTTTATTGCAAACGGAGGAATTACCATGCGTGAAATGATGAAGTCAAAGATTCACCGCGCCACAGTCACCGATGCCAACCTCGACTACGAAGGGAGCATCACCATTGACCAAGACCTGCTCGACCTCGCCGATATCATCCCTTTCGAAAAGGTGCAAGTGGTAAACATCAACAGTGGGGCCCGCTTTGAGACCTATGCCATCACCGGCGAGCGCGGCTCAGGCACCATCTGTCTAAATGGCGCGGCCGCTAGATTGGTGCAGCCGAAGGACCTCGTCATCATCATCACTTACAGCCAGATGGACAACGTGGCCGCTCGGGCCTATGTGCCCAAGGTGGTGCTCGTAGACCGCAAGAATCGACCCATAGCCCAGAGCCACTAATATTTAGGAGGGGTTACGATGCGTGTGTCCATTCACGAATTGCGCAAAATGAAGGTAAACAAAGAAAAGATACTTGCTCTCACTGCTTATGACTACCCGACGGCCAAGATAGTGGATGCCTGTGGCGTCCCCGTCATCTTGGTGGGCGATAGTCTGGGGATGGTGGTGCTCGGGCATGATTCGACCATCCCGGTGACCTTAGACGACATGTTGCATCACTGTCAGGCGGTCGCGCGGGGCGCGAAACGCGCGATTATCGTGGGCGATATGCCCTTTGGCACCTACCACACCGATGCTAAACAGGCGCTAGGCAATGCCATTCGCCTCGTGCAGGAGGGTGGCGTCACCGCTGTTAAGCTAGAAGGGGGCCTGGTGGTGCGCGAGCAGGTGGAGCGCATCGTGGCGGCCGGCATCCCTGTCATGGGACACATCGGCCTGACCCCGCAGTATGTACACCAGCTCGGCGGCTACAAGGTGCAGGGCAAGACCCGCTCGGCGGCCGAGCGCCTCCTGGCTGATGCCTTGGCTCTCGAAGAAGCGGGGTGCTTCGCCATAGTGCTCGAGTGCATCCCGTCGGCGCTCGCCCGAGAAGTGAGTGCGGCGCTCTCCATTCCGACCATTGGCATCGGGGCCGGCCCTTACTGCGATGGGCAAATTCAGGTGCTAAGTGACATCTTAGGGCTCTCTGACTATGTGCCGAAGCACGCCAAGCAATATGTCAAGCTGCCCGAAGTAATTAGGCAGGCAGTGACCCTCTATGCCCAGGAAGTGGCAGAGGGCGCCTTCCCGCCGGAAGCGTAGCCGGGGGGCGAGATGCAAGTTATTCGCACCGTTGCCGCCATGCAAGACTTGAGAAAGACTCTCCCCGAGGAGAGCATCGGCTTTGTGCCCACCATGGGCTACCTACATGCCGGACACGCCAGCCTAGTGGCACGGGCTCGGCAGGAAAATGCCTGCACTGTCGTGAGTATTTTCGTCAACCCCACCCAGTTTGGGCCGAACGAGGATTTCGCCAATTACCCGCGCGATGAAGAGCGCGACCTAGAGCTGTTAGAAACAAATAACGTAGACTTTGTATTTATGCCCAGTGCCCCAGACATCTATGGAGCAGAAAAAAACACCACTGTCGTTCATCTGAACACAGTGGCGGATACACTCGAAGGCGCAAAGCGACCGGGGCATTTTGATGGCGTCTGCACCATTGTGGCCAAGCTCTTTAATATCGTGCGTCCCAAGCAAGCCTACTTTGGCCAAAAGGATGCCCAGCAGCTGGCGGTCATCAAGAAAATGGTGCGCGACTTAAACTTTACAGTAAAAATAGTACCCTGCCCCACCCGGCGCGACCCCGATGGCCTGGCCATGAGTAGCCGGAACGTCTACCTTAGCCAGAGCGACCGCGCCACCGCCCTCTTAATTTCGCGCGGACTGGGGGCGGCGAAAGCACTGTGGCAAGAGGGGCAAAGGGATAGCGCCCTGCTGGTAGACAGGGTCAGGCAAGAGATGACACACGGCAATTTTGCCGGCATTGATTACGTCGAGCTCGTAAATGGCGAAGACTTTGCCAAGATGCCCGAGGCCCTTTCCGGGGCGATTATCGTGGTGGCCGCCAAGGTGGGCAAGACACGCCTCATCGATAATATGGTGCTAGAGTAGTTTGACCGCTGTGCCGTAGACCAAGATTTCGACCGCGTTCTGCATGATTGAAGCGGAAGAAAACCGCACCCCCACGATGGCGTTGGCTCCTTGAGCCCGCGCCTCTTTTTTCATCCTCTCCACCGCGATGCGGCGCGCGTCCTCGAGCATCTCGGTGCAGGCGGCAATCTCCCCTCCGACGACTAGGCCGACAACCTCGGCTGTTTCTCGTCCGGAGACAGTGTTAGTGGTTGCTAGGAGGATTTCTTTCATGCTCATACTTCCTCTCCCCTAATGTTTTATTGATTCTACCGCAATAACTCCGGCCCTACTGCAACAAATCATAAAACAACACTAACTATCATCCTGCAAGGCCAAGTAGACCTTGTTGTGGGTGGTGCCGAGCAGTTCTGCGGCCTTACGCAGGGGAAGTTTCGCCTCGTTCACTAATTTATGGCATATTTCGGCAAATAGCTCCGGCCGAGCATAGACTTCCCGAGCCTTGGCCACGCCCTTCTCTTGGCAGAATTTATCCATGAGCGCCACTGCCGACCGTTCTTTGTTTGCGAGCACCTCTTCGCGGGTTTCGAGATACCCTATCTCGTCCTTTTGGCGATGCAAGGCGACAAAATCCCGAGCCTCACCACTGACCAAGCTGAGCACAAAGGCCTTTTGCGCTGGGTCGATAAAGCTGGCCCTCCCTAGGTACTCGCCAAAGCTACTCCACTTGTAGGCAGCAGGGTCGCCGACTAACCCGGCCTTTACCGGGTTCATGTGTATGTAGCGCAAGGCACCTAGCAGGTACCGGTCATCCTCGATATTTTCGCTGCCAAAGCGGCCGCCGAAAGCCGGCCCCACCCTCTTTTGCCGCCGGTTGTGATGGGCGGAGTACTTTTGGCTGATGAGCTTGATGGCCATGGACATCGCCCCGACATCGGCCCGGATAATCAAGTGCGCATGGTTACTCATCAGGCACCAGCACACCAGTTGCAGCCGTCCTTCGGTTTGCTGCTCACTCACTAAATCTAAAAACAAGAGTTTATCGACGTCGGCACGAAAGATATGCTCGCGGTTAATGCCGCGCAACACCACATGGTAATACCCCGTAGCGCTCCCCTTACGGGCTGACCTAGGCATAATCATCACCTCAAAAGAAGAATAACAAAAAGGGGGGCGGTTGTAAACAAAAAGACACGTCCCTTTTGTTTGGTGGTCTAAGGGGTGAGGCGGAGGAAGGCGGCGACGATGCGGGGGTCAAACTGCGTGCCGGCGGCGCTTTCGATCTCCTGCCGCGCGGCGGTTGGGGTGAGGGCTGGGCGGTAGGCGCGGTCGCTGGTCATGGCATCATAGGCATCGACCACGGCTACAATGCGCGCCAAGAGAGAGATTGCCTCCCCCTGCAGACCTTGTGGGTAGCCGGTGCCATCCCATCGTTCATGGTGCTGCAGGATTGCCTCGGCGACATGGGCCAACTGCGGCGAGGTGCTGGCGATGCGATAGCCTATTTCGCTGTGTTTCTTCATTACTTCCCACTCAGCGGGGGTAAGGCGACCGGGCTTTTCAAGAATGGCTTCGGGGATGGCAATCTTGCCAAGGTCATGGCTGGCAGCAAAAACCCCAATGTCATCGATTATGTTCTGTTCTAGCCCCATCGCCTTGGCCAGTCTTACCGACATATCGGTCATGCGCTGGCTGTGCTCGCCCGTTTCATGCGACTTTTCCTGCAGGGCTTGCCGCAGGGCGGCCAGCAAGGAGTTGCGGATGCTCTTGCCTTCGAGAAGCTTCTGATGGTACATACGCTCCTCGGCCTCGCCAAAGAGCACCTCGCGCCGCTGCCGTAGGTAGGTTGTACTGCACCCTATGGCTAGGCTGAGCTGCGCGGCGCTGTCGCTTAAAGCGGCGCAGTTAGCCTGAATTTGTGCGCAGACTACAGCTGCCGATTCTTCGCCTGTGTTGGGGAGGAGCATGGCAAACTCGTCCCCGCCGAGCCTCGCCACGACATCACCCGGTCGGGCGGCATTTTCTAACGCCCGAGCTGTGCGCACCAGAACTTCATCGCCCACGGCATGCCCGAAGGCGTCGTTGACTAATTTCAAGCCGTTCATATCCCCCATGAGCAAAGTGAGCGGAAAGGGCCCCTCTTGCATCAATGTTGCGAAAGCCTGGTCAAAGTAGGCGCGATTATGCACCCCCGTCAGATGGTCATAATAGCTCATGCGTAAAATTCTTCGCTCATTTTCTTTGCGCAGGCTGATATCGGAGTATATACCGTACCCACCCACGACCTGCCCACCGATGGCAAGGGGCACTCCCTTGATTTCGACCTCAAGTTCTCTGCCGTCCTTGTGTAGACGCGTGGACTCTACGCCACAGTTTCGGCCCTCCATCATGTTTAGGGTCAAACTTTTTGCTTCCTCCGGTTTGTGGGGTGCAACCAAGTGCTCTAGGTTCTTCCCCTGGACCTCCTCTGGTGCGTACCCAAAAATTGCGGTGAAGCCAGAGTTAATAGCCAAAATGTTGTGCTTGGCATCGAGCAGGACGATGGCATCGGAGGAATTATCAAAAAGCGCTCGCCAGTACTCCTGTTGCTTGCGTATTTCTTCCTTGCTCTCGGCCTCAATCGTGACCGCGTGTTGTAAGGCTGAGTTTAGCTCGCGCAATGCGGCGTCGCTCTGCCGCAAACGCGAGATATAGTTCTCGATGCGGTCTAAGAGACCGTTCAGCACCTTAACAAACTGCACAGTCTCAGCCCTGCCGTCGCCGGGTAGGCGGTAGCCGGCATCCTTCTCGACATCAATGCCCATGATGCCACTCGAGAGCAACCAAAGTGGCCGGATCACATATTTTTGTTGAAAGAACGCAAACAAGCCTAGCACCAAGAGACCGCTCAGGGCGAGCAGGGCCAAACCGTAGTCTAGCCTGCCCGCGGAGGGGTCTAAATCTTCTCGGGGCAAGAAAGCGACCAAGTACCAATCGGTACCAGCGATGGGCCAACGCGCCGCATAACCGCCCCGCCCAATGAGGGGTTGGTAGCGGGTCTCGGCACTGCCGTTGGCTGTAGCTTCTAGCAAGCGCAGAAAAACACCCTCGATGTGCGCAGCATCTTCGTCACCCGCGCGCCGCGAATATGCGGCTAAGCCGATACCATCAGACAAAAAGAGCCTGGTCCCTGGGGTAATGCGGGCACTTTCAATGACCGAGGTTATAGTGCGCAGTGAAATGTCTCCCCCCACCACGCCTAGGAGTTCGCCAATTTTATTGTGCACCGGCTTCGCAAACGTGACAATCATGTCGTCGCGGCTGGCATTCAGGAATACATGAGTGAGGACCAGCCGATTTTCGCGCAGTGCCTTGACATACCAAGGGCGCTGGGTCAAATCAAGATCTGGTGGCGGCACAAAGCCGGTGGCGTTGACCATGCGGTTGTCCGGGGTGACAAAGTAAAGAGAGCGCAGTTGGTCATCGGTCTGCAAAATGCTCTGTAAGACCCTGAGGATCGTCTCTTCGGCGGGAAATACGGCGGCGACGGCTTGAGCGGCGAGGTTGATGTTCTGACCCCGTGCCTGCAGCCAAGAGGAGATGTAACTGCCCTTACCCAAAACCTTTTCTTCGACCCTGCCCTGCACGCCGGCCCGCAAAGCAGTGCGGTAGATGTTGTGTTGCACAGCGACGGCGACTATCGGCACCAAAAGAAAAACAAAGAGCAAGATGTAGTACCGTTTTAATAGCAGTCGCATGAAACTCTCCCTCTCGCGATACTCTATTAAATTCAGACTAGGTCGCGATTATTTGTCTGTTTCTTTCGCCACGCTACGGCGCAAATCCTGCCAAAAGCAGTGCAGGAGTAGGCCGCATGATGGCGAAGTTTATGCCCATAGCCCATTATCTTTTGGAGGAGCGCGATGCCTTTGATAGCTAAGGAGTTAATCTTTAAGCCGCCGCTCTGCGTGACTGCGAACAAGACCCTCCTCGATGCCAAGCTCTCTTTTGAGCAAAGCGATGCCGCGGTACTCGCTGTCGTAGGTGAGGACGGGAAGGCGCGGGGGGTACTTTCGCGCCGCCATTACTCCGCCTTGCGCCACAAAAACACTCCTCTCACTACGCCGCTTTTGCAGGTGGCAGATGAGGAGTATATTTGCCTGCGCGAGACCGACAACGTGCGGTCCTTTTTGGAAAAGGACGTCGTAGCGGCAGTTATTCTGCAGGCCGACGACCAAGTTCAGGGACTAATCACTAAACAAGACTTGTTCCGCGCCTACTACAACAGGCTAGAAATAGCGAACACTAATTTGCACGCTGTCTTACAGGCGGTCAACGCCGCGCTGGTGACCATCAACAAGGAAGGCACCATTACCTATGTCAACGCCACCGCCAAGCACCTCCTAGATGGACAGCGCACTACCCTCTTGGGGGCGAACATCGAGGATTTTTTGCCGCACGCCCACCTGCGCGAAGTTGCGCTGGCTTTTAACGTGAGTACGACTTTTACCGTGCAAATAAACGAGCGTCACTTTACGGTCGATGCCGTGCCCATCCAAGGAAAGACCAGTCCCATCGGAGCGGTGCTTGTTTTGCGCGACCACTCTGAGGAGGAACTCTTAAAATCGCAGCTCCACGAGGAAAAAAATCACAGCGAGATTTTGCAGAGCATCTTAGACATCGCCTATGACGGCATCGTGGTGGTCGATGCGCAGGGCATCATTACGATGATGAGCAAATCATACCTCAATTTTTTAAACATAACCCACGCGCAAGCCATTGGCAAACATGTCACCGAAGTAATTGAAAACACCCGCATGCACATCGTCGTCGAGACGGGCATACCGGAAATCGCGGACATCCAGCGCATCAAGGGCAGCTTCATGGTGGCCACCCGCATACCCATATTTAGCCGGGGCAAGGTCATTGGCGCGATCGGGAAAGTGCTCTTTCGCAATATAGATGACCTTGAGTCCCTCTACCGCAAAATAGGCAAGATGGAGGAGCAACTACAGGTCTACAAGGGGCAGTCCCAGAGAAATAATCGCGCCCGCTACTCTTTTGCGGACATCATTGGCCGCAGTGAGGCTCTGGCCGTAGCCAAGCGCCATGCCGCCAAGGCGGCCACCTCTGATACCACCGTCTTGCTCCTTGGCGAGAGCGGCGTGGGCAAAGAAGTGTTTGCCCAGGCTATTCACAGCCACAGCAAGCGGGCTAACCATCCCTTTGTTAAAGTTAATTGCGCGGCCATTCCGAGCGAGTTTATGGAGACCGAGCTCTTCGGCTACGAGGAGGGAACCTTCCCCGGCGCCAAGGCTGGCGGCAAGATTGGCAAATTTGAGGCTGCCGACGGCGGCACTATTTTCTTAGATGAAATTGCGGATATGCCGCTCAGCATGCAGGCAAAAATCTTGCGCGCTCTGCAGGAGCAAGAAATAGAAAAGATAGGCTCCGTGGGCCCCCAGCGCATCGATGTGCGCATCATAGCCTCGTCCAACCAAGATTTAGAAAGCAAGGTGCGCGCCGGCACACTCAGGCAGGACCTTTATTACCGCATTAATGCCTGGACGCTGGTTATCCCCCCGCTCCGTCAGCGCAAGGAGGACATCGAAGACTTGGTCGAACATATTCTGGATAAATACAGTCACAAATATGGCAAGTATGTCGAAAAGGCTAGCGAGCGCGCCATGGCCTTGCTCTATAAGTACCCCTGGCCAGGCAATGTGCGTGAGCTCGAGAATGAGATGGCTCGCGCCGTAGACCTGCTTGACAATGTCTATGTGGTACAGCCCGAGCACCTTTCGGAGAAAATTACCGGCGACGCCTTCCCGGCAAATGTCCGGCCCTTAGAAGAGGTTCTATTGCGTGCTGAAAAAGAGGCACTCATTGACAGTCTGAAGATTTGCGCCCAAAACAAGAGCTGCGCGGCGAAGCTCCTCGGCATCAGTAGATCGTCGCTTTACGAGAAAATTATCAGACACAAATTAGTGTAGCGCATTGTCGTCAGGCGCCACAAAACACACGTTTTACCCACACTAAGCCCCTTTCGTCCACTTTTTCGGACACTTTTTTTGCAGTGTTGGCTAAAACGACGTTCGCGCCGAAAACGAGGCCACGTTATTTCCTCACATTCAAGAAGGGACTTTCTTGCCATTCCTTCTTGTTTTTTTTTGGCCGTATTCTAGACTGAGATTGAGGAATCATTTTTTAAGGTGAAAGAAAGAGAGGAATGCAAATGCAGTCTAAAGTAATGACCGCGCTGGCAGCGGTTGCCAAGATTAAGGACGGCGCCACCATTGCCTGCGGCGGCTTTGTGGGCAACTGTCACCCGGAGGAATTGACCAGCGCTATCGAGCAACGGTTTGTAGCGGAGGCGCACCCACAAAACATCACTTTAGTCTATGCCGCCGGGCAAGGCGATGGCAAGACTAAGGGCATGAACCACCTCGCCCATGAGGGTCTGGTGGCTAAAGTCATCGGCGGCCACTGGGGTCTCGCGCCAAAGCTGGGCAAGATGGCGGTCGAAAACAAAATTAAGGCTTACAATCTGCCACAGGGCGTCATCTGCCACCTCTTCCGCGATATCGCGGCAGGTAAGCCGGGCACCATCACCCATGTGGGCCTGAAGACCTTTGTCGACCCACGGCGCCAAGGCGGCAAGCTAAATAGCTATACTACCGAAGATGTCGTGGAACTGATAGAGCTCCACGGCAAGGAATATTTGTTCTACAAGGCCTTCCCCATCGATGTCGCCCTCATCCGCGGCACCTACGCCGACGAGGACGGCAACACCACCATGCATAAAGAGGCCGTCACCCTAGAGGCCCTTTCCATTGCCCAGGCGGTACGCAACTCCGGCGGGCTGGTCATCGTGCAGGTGGAAAGAGTTGTGGCTAAGGGCACTCTCGACCCCCGCCTTGTTAAAATCCCCGGTATCTTAGTGGATGCCGTCGTCGTTTCCAAGCCCGAAAACCATATGCAGACCTTCGCCGAACAATACAACCCCAGCTACTGCGGCGATGTTAAGGTGCCCATGCAGTCGCTCAAGACCCTGCCGCTAGACGAGCGCAAAGTCATCGCTCGGCGTGCCGCCATGGAACTGGTGCCCCAAGCCATCACCAACCTCGGTATCGGCATGCCCGAGGGAGTAGCACTTGTTGCCAACGAAGAAGGGGTGGGCGGTCACTTGCGCCTGACCATCGAGAGCGGTCCTATCGGCGGAGTGCCGGCCGGCGGCTTGAGCTTTGGCTGTGCCACCAACCCCGATGCCATCATCGACCAAGCCTATCAATTTGACTTTTACGATGGGGGCGGCTTAGACGTGGCCTTCCTAGGCCTAGCCCAATGCGACCGCATCGGCAATGTCAATGTCAGCAAGTTCGGCGTAAGAGTGGCCGGAGCCGGTGGTTTCATCAATATTACCCAAAATTCCAAGAAGGTCATCTTCTGTGGCACCTTTACTGCGGGCGATCTGCAGGTTAAAATTGCCGACGAAAAGCTCTACATCACCCAAGAAGGCCCCCACAAGAAATTCGTGCAAGATGTGGAGCATGTCACTTTTAGCGGCGAGTACGCACGCGACAACAACCGCAAAGTTGTCTATGTCACTGAGCGTGCCGTATTCCGCCTCGGACACGAAGGTTTGGTGCTTGAAGAAATCGCCCCCGGGGTCGACCTCCAAAAGGATATCCTTGACCTCATGGACTTCGCTCCCGTCATCAGCCCGAACCTCAAGGTGATGGACAGCCGCCTCTTTAGAGAAGAACCCATGGGACTGAAACTCGACTAAAGGGATGTATCCCGCTGCACCGTCTCGGAGTAACGGTGCAGCGGATGCAATAAAAAAAGGGAGGTAAAGCAAAGAATGTTAGGAATGTTTCTCGGATTGGCACTACTCATGTTTCTCGCCTACAAGGGCATGTCCATCATCTGGATTGCCCCGCTATCGGCCCTTATCGTCGCGCTGACCGGCGGCCTGGCCCTGCTACCCGCTTACACCGACACCTACATGACCGGCTTCGTCAACTTCACCCGCTCTTGGTTTCCCGCCTTTATGCTCGGAGCAATATTTGGTAAGATTATGGAAGAAACAGGCATGGCACAAGCCGTTGCCAACTGGTTCGCCAAGACCGTCGGCGCTAAGCAGGCGCTCCTCGCGGTCATCCTCGGTTGCGCCATCCTTACCTACGGCGGCGTGAGCCTGTTCGTGGTGGTCTTTGCCATGTACCCACTCGCCATTGCCCTCTTTAGAGAAGCCAACATCTCCCGCAAACTCATCCCCGGCGCCATTGCCCTTGGCTCCTTCACCTTCACCATGACGGCGCTGCCGGGCACCCCGCAAATTCAGAACCTTATCCCCATGACCCACTTTGGCACCACGGCTGCCGCGGCGCCCGTTCTCGGCATCGTGGCCGCCCTCATTCTCGCTCTGGGCGGCTTTTTCTACCTAAAGTGGAGAGAAGCTAAGCTCACCGCGGCAGGCGAAGTCTTCACCGAACCCAAGCAAGGCGTCAAAGAAATCAATGTCGCCTCCTTGCCACATCCGGCACTCGCCTTCCTGCCCCTCCTGGCCGTAGTAGGCACTCTCAACTTGCTCAAGTGGCCCATCGTCCCCGCGCTCATTTCAGGCATCCTCTTAACGATTGCGCTCAAGCCCTCGGTCCTCAACAATGTGGTGGCGACCTTTAACGCCGGCGCTAACGGCTCCATTATCGCCATCATCAACACCAGCGCGGCCGTTGGCTTTGGCGCCGTAGTGCGCGCCGTGCCTGCCTTTAAGCAGCTCACCGACTTCGTCATGGGCATTGAAGGCAACCCCCTTATCTCTCCTGCTGTAGCGGTAAATATCTTAGCCGGTGCCACCGGTTCCGCCTCCGGCGGTCTCGGCATCGCCCTCACCGCCCTTGGCAAGGAATGGATGGCCATCGCCCAAGCGACCGGCATCGACCCGCAGGTTTTCCACCGCATCACGTCCCTCTCCTCGGGTGGTCTGGACACCTTGCCCCATAATGGTGCCGTCTTGACCCTGCTCGCGGTTACGGGCCTGACCCACAAGGACAGCTATATTGACATCGCCGTGGTCTCCTTAGTTAATCCAGTAATTGCCACTATCGTGGTTATCGCACTAGCCAGCCTCGGTATTGTTTAGTAGAATAAGAGTACAGCTCAGACGGAAATTACTAGCAGGGAGCACCCCCTGCTAGTAATTATCTTCGCCACCCCCCAACAAAAGGGACGTGTCTTTTTGTTTGGAATTGCCGAAAATAATCATGGAGGAGGAATGAACGAATGCGTCTCAACAACAAAGTAGCCATTGTCACCGGTGGCGGTCGGGGCATTGGCGAGTTCACCGCCAAGCGCTTCAGTCAAGAGGGGGCTAAAGTAGTAGTGGCTGACCTCAACCCAGAGGACGTCGCCAGAGTGGTCGGCGAAATCACCCAGGCCGGGGGGCAGGCTATACCGGCGGTGGTCGACGTGACCAACCGCGCGATGGTCGACGAAATGGTCGCTACGGCAGTGTCTACCTACGGCAAAATCGACATCCTCATCAACAATGCCGGCATTACTGCCGACAACACCTTGCTCAAGATGACTGAGGCCGAGTGGGATAGAGTATTGAATGTCAACCTCAAGGGCGTCTTTCATTGTGGGCAGGCGGTAGCAGCCGTCATGGTCGAAAAAGGTGGCGGCGTCATCCTCAATGCATCATCGGTGGTCGGCATCTACGGCAATTTTGGCCAGACCAACTATGCCGCTACCAAGTGGGGCGTCATCGGCATGACCAAGAGTTGGGCGAAAGAACTCGGACGCAAGGGCATCCGCGTGAATGCCGTCGCCCCCGGCTTCATCCTCACCCCGATGACGGAGAAGATGCCGGAGAAAGTGCTCGAAATGATGAAGGACAAATCTCCTTTGAAGTCTCTTGGGTATGCCGACGACATCGCCAGCGCCTACCTGTACTTGGCCTCGGACGAGGCGCGCTTTGTCACCGGCACAGTGCTCAGCGTCGACGGCGGGTTGGTTCTTTAAACGAATTTTGAAGATGGGAGGGAAACGAATGTCTAAGGTGTACTTAGTAGCTGCCAAACGCACGGCTATCGGCTCTTTTGCCGGTGCGCTTTCTACCGTTCACCCGGCAGATCTTGGTGCTGCTGTGATTAAGTGCTTGCTAGCGACCACCAACCTACCCCCGGAGGCTGTCGACGAGGTTATCGTGGGCAATATATTATCGGCCGGACAGGGTCAGGGGCTGGGGCGGCAAGTGGCCATCAAGGCGGGGTTACCGGTCACCACCCCGGCATATGCCTTGAACATGGTCTGCGGCTCCGGCATGAAGGCCATGATTAACGCTTACGCCAATATCGCCCTGGGAATACACCAGGTCGTCATCGGCGGAGGTACCGAGAGCATGTCGCTTTCGCCATACCTCTTGCCTAATGCCCGCACCGGCTACCGCATGGGGCATGTGCAGGCTACCGACCACATGATTTTTGATGCCTTGACCGACTCTTTCCACCAGGTGCACATGGGCATTACAGCTGAGAACATTGCCGAGAAATACGGCATCACCAGACAAGCGCAAGATGCCTACGCCGTCGCCTCGCAGAAAAAGGCAGTCGTAGCCATTGATGCCGGGCGCTTCAAGGATGAAGTGTGCCCGGTAGAGGTCAAGACGCGCAAGGAAACCATTATCGTCGACCAAGATGAGTACCCCAATCGCGGCGCCTCGCTCGAAAAGATGGCCGGGCTCAAGCCTGCCTTCAAGAAGGATGGCACCGTCACCGCCGCTAATGCTTCCGGAATTAACGATGGTGCTGCCTTCTACGTGCTTGCTTCCGAAAAAGCCCTCAAGGACTACAACCTCACTCCCCTAGCCGAAGTAGTGGGCATCGGACAAGGTGGCGTAGACCCCTTGGTCATGGGCCTAGGTCCGGTGCCGGCGGCGGCCGCCGCCCTCAAGTTTGCCGGTCTTAAACTCGCGGACATGGATCTTCTTGAACTGAACGAGGCCTTTGCCGCTCAGTCCCTCGGAGTGGTCAAGGGACTGGCCGCCGAGCACGAGGTCAGCGAAGAATGGATTCTTGAGCGCTGCAATGTCAATGGTGGCGCCATCGCCCTCGGTCACCCCGTAGGCAGTTCAGGCGCCCGCATCATCACCACCCTTATCTATGAAATGAAGAAACGTGGCGCAACTTATGGCCTAGCCTCCTTGTGTATCGGGGGCGGCATGGGTACGGCGGTTGTTCTAAAATCAGTCTAGCTTGGCGGGGCAGCCAAAAAAGCCCTTAAGTCCCCGGTCGGGGCTTAAGGGCTTTTCCTTACTTGTCTCCAGCCAGTTTATCAACCAAGATGGCCAACGCTCCGTCACCCGTGACATTGGTCGCGGTGCCGAAGCTGTCTTGCGCCATGTAGAGGGCGACCATGAGGCCCAGAGCGGCTTCGCCAAACCCTAACATGGTGCCGAGCAGGCCGTAAGCCGCCATGATGGCCCCGCCGGGCACGCCGGGTGCCGCCACCATGATGATGCCTAGCATGAAGATAAAGGGCAAGACTCCGACGAAGCCGGGCATGGTGTAGCCTGGGGTGATGATCATGACCGCCATCGCGCACATGGCGATGGCAATGGTGCTGCCGGAGAGATGGATGGTTGCACACAGGGGAATGACGAAATTTGCTACCTCCTTCTTGATGGGGAGCTGACGGGCCTGTTGCAGGGTGACCGGCATGGTGGCGGCGCTAGACATAGTGCCGACCGCTGTAAGGTAGGCTGGCAGCATGGTAATTATGGAGCTGAAAACAGGTTTCTTAGCTACAAAGCCCGCGTAGCCGTACAGCACAAAAATCCACACCCACTGTACTACTACCGCCAGCGCCAAGACGAGGGCAAAGGCACGGAGTGTGGGGAAGACTGTGCCTTCCGCCGCCATTTTGGCAAAAATACCGGCGATAAAGATAGGGATGATGGGAATGATAACACCTGCAATTAAGCGTTCGATAATTTTCTTGCCGTCCGCCAAGAGTCGGGCCATGGTTTCACTGCCGGTGACGACCACTCCAATCCCGAGAATGAACGACAGGGCCAAAGCACTCATGACCCCAAACACCGGAGCAATGGCGAGAGTAAAGTAGGGCGTAAGTTTTTGCCCGGCGACTATGTCACCCGCCACACCCGCAATGACCGGCTGAAGAAGCACCGTGACTCCATAGGCCAGTAACCCGGATAGAACAGTTGAAGTGTAGGCTAAACCCACTGTGATGGGCAGGAGCTTCGTGGCCTTGACGCCAAGGCTGATAATCCCGTCCGCGATAAAAAAGACGATAATGAGCGGGATGCTAAAGAAAATTAACTGTCCGACTAACCCCTGCAAGGTGATAAGAAAGCGCGTTACGAAAGCCGGGGTATATAGACCGAGCAAGATACCCCCCACGATGGCCATGGCCAGACGAGAAATTAGTTTCATACAATCCTCCTTTAAAATTTTCTAGATTACCCGATGCGACTGCTCTGCTATGTCCTTCCCCTTTCACCACCTCTCGCAATGGCTGCTAAAGCGGCCATTGCCTGCAATTTCAGACATTTACATATTATCATAAGTGCTCGCTTGTGTTTAGACAATTTTGTGCTAAAGTTAACTTGTATCCCACCCTAAGGCAACTTTACGAAAAGAGGTGTCCGCAATTGTCGGTGACCCAATTTATCGATCACCATTTTCGCCACTTTAACGCCGCAGCCTTAAAGGACGCGGCTGCTGGGTATCAGGCTCATCTTAGAAATGGCGGCAAGATGCTCATCACCTTAGCCGGTGCCATGAGCACTGCCGAAATTGGCCTGTCTTTGGCCGAAATGATTCGCCGGGACAAGGTCCATGCCATTAGCTGCACGGGAGCTAATCTCGAAGAAGATGTGTTTAACCTTGTGGCGCACGACCACTATGTGCGCATTCCCAATTATCGCGATTTGACGCCGCAGGACGAAGCCGCTTTGCTCGAACGGCATTTGAACCGCGTGACGGACACCTGCATCCCCGAAGAGGAAGCAATCCGCCGCATAGAAAAAGTCATCCTCGAGGAGTGGCAGGACGCCGACCGAAGGGGTGAGGCCTACTTCCCCCATGAGTTCTTGTACCGCATTTTGCTCTCGGGGAAACTCGCTCCCCATTACCAAATTGACCCGGCAAATTCATGGCTCATGGCGGCTGCGGAAAAAAACTTGCCCATGATTGTGCCGGGCTGGGAAGATTCTACCCTTGGCAATATTTATGCCGCTCACGTCATCAAAGGTGATGTGAAAAATGTGCACACCGTTAAAACCGGCATTCAGTATATGCAGTTTTTTGCCTCTTGGTACCTGTCGCAGGCAGAGAAATATCCGCTTGGTTTCTTCCAGATCGGTGGCGGCATCGCCGGGGACTTCCCGATTTGTGTGGTGCCCATGCTCGCGCAGGACTTGCACTATGAAAACGTGCCGCTGTGGGAATACTTCTGCCAAATCAGTGACTCCACTACTTCCTACGGCTCCTACTCCGGCGCTGTCCCTAACGAGAAAATAACTTGGGGTAAACTGGGCCTAGATACGCCAAAGTTTATCATCGAATCAGATGCCTCAATCGTCGCCCCGCTTGTTTTCGCCTATGTCCTCGGCTGGTAAAAAAGTGACCAAAAAGCCCAGAGTTCCGTATGGAACTCTGGGCTTTCTTGCGCACGTTGGTCCTAACTAGGCAGCTCTTTTCGCCGTCGGCGCCATTGGAGGTGCAGGTTTATAAGAGAGAAAAGCACCGAGCATAATCGCAGCTGCCAACAACCCTACTGGGTACGAGATAGAAGTGGCCAACCCAAACCCTTCCGAAGCCTGCAGGATGTAGGTCACAGTCACCGCCGCCATAAAAGTGGCCGGGACGGTGGCTATCCAGTGTAACTTGCCATTGACCTTGAGGTAGACTGCCGCCGTCCAGAGCATGAACATCGCCAAGGTCTGGTTTGACCAGGCAAAATACCGCCATATGATGGCGAAGTCAATTTGCGTCAAATAGATGCCGACGGCAAAAAGAGGAATAGCTACAATGAGACGATTCTTTATTGGTATTTGGCTATACCCTAAAGCGTCCGCAATGGTGAGTCGGGCGCTGCGGAAGGCTGTATCCCCCGAGGTAATCGGGGCAGCTACTACGCCAAGCACCGCCAACGCGCCACCGATGGCACCTAACCAAGCGATAGAAATTTGGTGCACTGCGCCACCCGGGCCACCGGCTGCCGCAGCCAGGCCGCCGGCAAGGCCGGCTGTGCCGCCAAAAAAGGTCATTCCCGCCACGGCCCAGACGAGGGCCACAGCGCCCTCAGCGATCATGGAGCCATAAAAAACTCGGCGACCATATTTTTCGCTGGTAATGCACCGCGCCATCATTGGCGACTGGGTGGAATGAAAACCGGAAATCGCACCGCAGGCAATGGTAATAAACACCAATGGCCATACCGGAAGATTGCGGGGGTGAAGATTCGCCAGCGTCAATTCCGGAATTGGTAGGCCGGAGAAGAGGATACCGCCGCCGATACCAACAGCCATAAACAAAAGTGCTGCACCAAAAAGTGGGTAGATCCTGCCAATGAGTTGATCGATGGGGAGAATAGTGGCCAGAAAATAGTACGCAATGATGATAATAAGCCAGGTGTTAAATACAATGTCCCCACCCGTCAACCTAACCAAGAGGCGAGCCGGGCCCGCTACAAATACTGTGCCGACAAGAACTAAAAGTACCACTGAAAATACCCGCATCACTTGTTTGGCGTTATTGCCGAGGTACATTCCGACCAGTTCTGACACTGATGCCCCATTATGGCGCAAGGAAATCATGCCGGAGAAAAAGTCATGGGT
>JAGXSS010000067.1 GCA_018334055.1 Peptococcaceae bacterium | reverse complement strand
ATGGTGGGCGATGACGGGCTCGAACCGCCGACATCCTGCTTGTAAGGCAGGCGCTCTCCCAGCTGAGCTAATCGCCCAATTCCTAATCCCTAATCCCTAACTCCCTAACCCTAATCCCTAACTCCTAATCCCTAATCCCTAACCCCTAATCTCACTTCTAACCTCTAACCTCTAACCTCTCAAATGGTGGGCCCACTAGGACTCGAACCTAGGACCAATCGGTTATGAGCCGACCGCTCTGACCAACTGAGCTATGGGCCCTTTAAAATGGCTCCTCAGGTAGGACTCGAACCTACAACCTATCGGTTAACAGCCGATTGCTCTGCCATTGAGCTACTGAGGAATCTATGCAACATAACAAATTATACTCAAAACCTGGCCGTCCGTCAATGAAAAAGGGTTGAATTTTTTATTCGAGAAAATCTCGCAGCCACTTGCTACGACTAGGGTGACGTAGTTTGCGTAGCGCTTTGGCCTCAATTTGGCGTATGCGCTCCCTAGTCACACCAAAATCATGCCCTACTTCTTCTAAGGTGCGGGGACGTCCATCCTCCAGACCAAAACGCAAACACAGAACTTTTTGCTCACGCGTCGTCAAAGTCGAAAGTACATCCTCCAGTTGCTCGCGCAAGAGCGCATAGGCCGCAGACTCGGCCGGCGCGGGCGCGTCCTCGTCGGGGATAAAGTCTCCTAGGTGCGAATCCTCTTCCTCGCCAATAGGCGTTTCGAGAGAGACCGGCTCCTGGGCAATTTTATGAATTTCATGCACCCGCTCCACCGGTATATTCATTTCTGCCGCCACTTCTTCAGGGGTAGGTTCACGTCCTAACTCCTGTAGCAACTGACGCGTCACACGAATGAGTTTGTTGATGGTCTCGACCATGTGCACCGGAATGCGAATAGTGCGCGCCTGGTCGGCAATGGCGCGGGTGATAGCCTGGCGTATCCACCAGGTGGCGTAGGTAGAAAACTTGTAGCCTTTGCGATAGTCAAACTTTTCTACAGCTTTCATCAGCCCAAGATTGCCCTCTTGAATGAGATCGAGAAAGAGCATGCCTCGCCCCACGTAGCGCTTAGCGATTGACACGACCAGGCGCAAATTGGCTTCGACTAAGCGCCGCTTGGCTTCGATGCTACCGCTTTCCATGCGCTTGGCCAATTCGACCTCTTCGTTAGAGGTCAAGAGAGGAACACGCCCTATTTCTTTTAGGTACATGCGCACGGGGTCATCCAGGCGCACTCCATCGGGTATGCCAATCTCACCCTGCTCAATCTCTTCCTCGACCATGCCGGCACGTAGGTTAGGACCGTCGGGCTCACTCGGGAGCAAGGCCTCGCCAAGCGCAATGTCCGGCACGACGTCGATGCCTAAGGCAGCTAAACCCTCATATAGCTCCTCGATTTGTTCGGGCTCAACTTCAACCTCGCTCAAATGCTCACCTATCTCTTTATAGGTGAGCAAGCCGGTTTTCTTCCCCCGCTCAATGAGGTCCTTTACCGCTTCCAATTGAATCTCTTTTTTGTTCAAGGAACAACCCCCCTAGTTGGGCAACTTACTCTACCTGAGCTTCTTCTTCCGCAGGACGGTGGCCGTGCGCTCCTTAAGCCACGAATTTCTCTCTTCGAGACTGACGGCCGCCTCGATGGCGCTGTCAATGCGCACTATCTCTAACGATAGGTTATGCTCTTCTATCGCGATAAAACATTCATTCGCCATGCTAATGGTGTTTTCCTCTAAAGTTTGTTCACTTAGCGCAACAAGAAGTTCCGATTTTAAATCGCCCGACAATTCATGTGCCAGTGCCACCGGGTCCTCAGCTATGGTGAGGTCCTCTGCCATCCACGTCGCCAATTGACGATGCCTTTCTTCACAAAAGCCAAGATCCCTCCAGCGGTGATAGATACTGACCCGCTCCCCTGGCTGGGTGGCCATGAGGTACATTAGAGTGCGGGCCGCCTTAAGCCAACCCGCCTTTGGTAAAACAATTTCTTTACCGGAAATATTATGCCGCTGTTTGGAAAGTTTATCCGTAGTCGCCGGCCGACCCAAGGCCTTGGATAACTCCTGTCGAAAAGACTCCTGCGGCAGATGGTACTTGAGCATGGCCCGGTCTAGATAACCTTCGCGCTCCACGGCATTCTCCACCTCGGCGAGCAGTTTGGCGACACTGGCGGCAAAAAGTCCTCGGCTGGCCGGGGTGTTTTGATCTGCCCCTTGGGCAAGTTGCTCTATACGGTACTCGATAAACGGCAGCGCGGCAGTTGTGACGCTCTGCAAAAAATCATCTTTGCCATGCAGGCGCAAGTAGTCATCCGGGTCCTTACTGCCGCCTAGGACGGCGACGCCACCCTGCATTCCGAGGCGGCGCAAAACCTCTATCGCGCGCAGGGTGGCCGCCTGACCGGCCTCATCCGCGTCATAACAGAGAGTGACCTGATTGGTATAGCGCTTAAGAATCGTCACCTGTTCGGTGGTCAAGGCGGTTCCGAGCGAGGCCACGACATTGTCGATGCCATGTTGCCATGCGGTGAGCGCATCCATATAACCCTCGACAACGACTGCATAACCTGCCTTCGTAATCACTTTGCCGGCCCGATCCAGGCCAAATAGCTCCTGCCCTTTATGAAAAAGCGCTGTTTCAGGCGAATTTAGATACTTGGGCTGGGAGTCATCAAGCACTCTACCCCCAAAGGCGATGACCTGCCCTTGGCGATTGCGTATTGGGAACATCAAACGATGGCGAAAACGGTCATAGGGGCCCTTCTCACCCTGCACCGCCAAACCGGACTGCAGCAGTTCTTGGGGGGTGTAGCCTTCCTTTTCAGCCCTTTCAAGGAGAGTCCGCCAAGGTGGCAGGCTGTATCCTAGATTAAGTGCGGCCACCAAATCGGTTGACAATCCCCGCTTACTCAGGTATTCTCGCGCCTCGCGGCCCAAGGAGTCATTCTGCAGTTGCCGATGATAGGTGGCTGTCGCCCACTCCATGACCTTAAGGCTACGCTCTCGCTCCCGTCGCCTAATAAGTAGCTCCTGGTCATCGATCTGATGGGTGGGTAGCTCCAGCCCCACTCTTTCCGCTAATTTTTCAACGGCTTCGTGAAAAGACATTTTGTTATGCTCCATCAAAAAACTTAGGGCATTCCCACCCGCCTGACACCCAAAACAGTAGTACATTTGCTTTTCTTGACTGACACTAAAAGAAGGGGTCTTTTCCCCATGAAATGGGCACAAACCCCAAAAATTTCTCCCTTTCTTAGTGAGCCGAACCTGCTCACCTACAACCTGCAGGATATCGGCGCTTGAACGCACCCGCTCGACAAACTCTCTCGGATAACTAGGCATAAGTTCACCCTTCTTAGACTAGGTCGAGCGCTCCCGGCGCTTGTAATACTCAATTATCTTCGAAGCGGTTTCTTCTACGGCGCGCTTGGTGACATCGATGACCCGGCAACCTATTTTGCGCATGATTCCTTCACCATACTGCAGCTCTTCCCTAATGCGTTCATAGCTGGCGTAGTTGGCGTTACTGGCCAACCCTAGGGACTTTAAGCGCTCCTGGCGAATACACTGCAATTCGTCCGGGCGGATAATTAAGCCATACACGCGCTCCGGCAGAACGAGAAAGATCTCCTCCGGTGGCTTGACCTCCGGCACGAGTGGAACATTGGCCACGCGATATCCACGGTGGGCCAAGTACATGCTTAGCGGCGTCTTAGAAGTGCGTGAGATACCAACCAAGACGATGTCTGCCTTGAGCAGACCGCGCGGATCCTTGCCATCGTCGTACTTGACCGCAAACTCTACCGCTTCGACTTCGCGATAATACTCCTCATCGAGCTGGTAGATGCGCCCCGGCTGCAGCCTAGGCTGAGACTGCGCTATGGTAGACAAGCCCTCCATCATCGGGCCAAGCACGTCCACTACGCCCACGCCGGCTTCAATGCAGCGACGATTGAGATAGTCGCGCAACTCCGGCAGCACCAAGGTGTGGATGACTAAAGAACGATTTACCCTAGCCTCATCGACCACCTCATCCAAGGTCTCGACGCTGGAAACATAGGAAATGCGTTTGTACTCCATATGATTGTCAAACTGACTGACCGCGGCGCGAGCCACGCGGTGGGCGGTCTCTCCTAATGAGTCGGATACTACATAAAGGACGCTCTTTTTCTCCACTGGTAACCCTCCTAGCGCATGTCCATTAATTCCATGAGCAATGCATTTATGGTGTTTAGAGAAATTACTCCGGTCACTTCTAGGCCTTGCCCCGATGCCGTGGCCACTTCTTTGACGATGGGAAGCACTGACAATCCGTGCGTTCTGAATTTGCGTGCCGCGGCAAAAATATGATCGTCCGGCTGCAAGGTCACCAGGTTGCAGGCTCGCGTCATGATGACGGTGACCGGCACCTTGTCTAAATCGACTTGACCGATAGCACTGCGCAGGAGGTCGCTGCGCGATACGGCGCCGAGCAGGTGCTGACCATCGTCCATCACATAGAGGGTGCTGGCATCCTCTACAAAGGTGGTCACCACCGCGTCATAGAGAGAACTCGTGGCCTTGATGATGGTGGGCATGGCTTGCACATCGCGCACTTTTAACTGGCAGAGGCGGGCGAGCAGTTCTGCACTTTCTTGCCGACCGGCGTAGGTGTAACCTACCCGGGGGCGCGCTGCCAAGTAGCCAGACATGGTGAGGAGCGCCAAATCGGCACGGATAGCGGCGCGCGACACGCTAAGCTTGGCGGCGAGGTCCTCGGCGGTAATGGGTGCGCACTGCTTGACCTGCTCTACAATCCTCCCCTGCCTAGGAGTCAGTTGCATTTGCTCACCTCGATCCCCTTCTGATCTCTGCCAAGAACTTAAAACTTTCCGGGGTCTTTTCAATCCTATGACTGACAATACGGTCGAGAAGGGCAGCCATCTCCCGTTCCCCCACCGGCGTCTTGGGCATTGTCTCTATTTTTTGCCAGTCATTTTGCCGCAACGCTGCCAGCAAGCGCAAGGCCTCGCTGCTCACCGTCACCGCCCCATGGGCTGCCCCTTCCTGACTGCAGCGGTCACACAGCAACCCCCCTGCATTTAGCCGGAGCCTGTGCCCAGCCTGACCCCCACACTCCGCACATTGCCGAAGATCGAGCGCGAAGCCTAGACGACTGAGAAGCCTGAGCTCAAAAAACGCCAAGAGCAGTTCATAGCGCTCACTGTGGCAGAGGATGTGCAGACTTGCCAGCAAGAGGCTCAAAATATCGTCATGAGCCTGCTCCTCAACGAGCGATAGGTCGACGAGTTCCATCAAGTAGAGGCCATAGGCTATTTTTTCGAGATTGTCACGCAAAGGGCGATAACCTTCGATGACTTCCACCTGGCTTAAAGTGTGAAAGGTCTTCCCCCGATAGCTAGTAAAGCGCAGGTAGGAAAAAGGCTGGGTTATGGAGGCATAGCGACTTTGTACTTTTCGCGCCCCCTTCGCCACCACCTTTATCTTGCCAAGACCGACCGTCAAGACTACCAACAACCTGTCCCACTCTCCGAGATTCATCGAGCGGAGGACAACCCCCTCCCCTCTAAGTAGCGGCATTGCGGGCGAGGCTGTCCTCCACTATGTCGACCCCGGAACTCGTGCCTATGCGATTGGCACCGGCGGCCACCATGGCCAGAAGAGCATCTAAGGTGCGTACGCCGCCGCTGGCCTTAACCCCAAAACCTTCCCCCACGGTGCGGCGCATGAGCGCCACATCGGCGAGAGTAGCACCTGCTGCACCAAACCCAGTTGAAGTCTTAACAAAAGCTGCCCCCGCCTCTTTCGCCAAGGAACAAACTAATGCCTTCTCCTCGTCCGTCAACAAGGATGTCTCGAGGATAACCTTGACGCCGACCGGCGCGGCGGCTAGGACGACAGCCCGTACATCATCAGCGACCCTCTGCCACAGCCCGGCCTTGGCCCAGCCAATGTTGATGACCATGTCAATTTCACTCGCCCCGTCTAAGATGGCTCGCTTCGTTTCCTCGCACTTAGCATACGTTGTGGTGGCCCCGAGAGGAAAACCAATCACGCTGGCTACTAAAATATCTTCGCGCACTAATGATTTGACCAACTCTACATGACAGGCATTGACGCAGACAGCGGCAAAGCCATATTGATTGGCTTCTAGACACAATCTCTCGATGTCCCGGGGCGTGGCTTCTGGCTTGAGGATGGTGTGATCGATAAATTTGGCTATTTCTTGGGTTAGCATGCGAACTCACCGCCTTTCCTTCTCATAACCGAAACGCTTAAGGTCTAATACTTTGTTGCGCCAGCCCTTGCGCACTTTGACCCACAGCTCTAGATGAACCTGGCCGCCAAGCAACGCTTCCATATCTCGCCGGGCGGCGATGCCGATGGCCTTGAGCAAGGCCCCTTGTTTACCGATGACGATGCCTTTTTGCGACTCACGCTCGACATAAATATTGGCTAAAACATGCACGAAAGAGCCCTTATCGGCCATGGTTTCAATGACAACCGCGGTGGAATGGGGCACCTCATCGCGGGTGAGTTCGAGTATCTTTTCTCTCACCATCTCAGCCGCCACAAACCGTTCGGGTTGATCGATGATCATGTCATTTGGGTAGTACTGCGGCCCCTCCGGCAGGTTCAAACGCATGTAGGCCAAGAGGTCATCTACCCCCTGCCCGGTTATCGCCGACACAACAAAGACAGCTTTGAATCGGTACTTGCTGAGATAAGCGTCGAGAGTGCGCGTAATCTCGGCGGGAGAGGCTGTATCCGCTTTATTTACCACCAACACCATGTGGGCTTGTTCGGGGAACAGTTCCAAGATGTGTAGGTCGCCCGTGCCCACAGACCCGCTAGGTTCAACGACGAACCAGGCCTGATCAACTTCGGCTAGACTGCTGACTGCACTCTGCACGAGCTGCTCGCCCAGCTTGTGTTGAGGTTTATGTATGCCCGGGGTGTCAAGAAATACTACCTGCAAATTATCCTCCGTAAAGATACAGCGGATTTTATTGCGGGTAGTTTGCGGTTTGTCGCTGACAATGAGAATTTTTTCGCCCAAAACCCGATTGAGCAAGGTGGACTTGCCAACGTTTGGTCTGCCGACCACCGCCACAAAACCAGAATGGTAAGTCAAATCTTTTCCTCCCTCGGCAATGAATCCGGCCCGAATGAGTCGGGCAATAACCTAGCTAGGCTTGTCTCGTTTACCTTGCCATCGGCGCCCACGAGAAAAACAGGGAAGTCTTGCCCAAATTCGCGCAACACCTGCCGGCAGGCTCCGCAAGGGGAGGGCCGCCCGATCGCCACCGCAATAGCCACCGCCTCGATGGAGCGTGGAGCACCGGCGGATATTGCCGCAAACACGGCAGACCTCTCGGCACACATGCTCAGCCCGTAGGACGCATTTTCTACATTGGCACCCGCATATACTTTGCCCCCGCAGAGGATGGCCGCGCCCACTCGATATCCAGAATAAGGGGCATAGGCTCTCTCTAAGGCAGCCTGAGCTTCTCTGATCAATTCATCGTACATGGCTATCACCTCCCAAAAATATTATTATACCATGCTTCCCACCGGCGCCCTATCGTATGGGCGAAAAAGCGGGGATGGTTAGGCTGCTAACGCTTTCTACCTCGATTTGCACACCGCGTGTCGCGAGCAAAGTGGCCCTGACTATCTGCAGGCTCGACTTCAGGACTTCGCTCTCGCCGATGGCCTCGATCACCACGGGGTTCACAGAAATTGGGCGATGATTGACTAAAATAACCGGGCCGGCGCAGCGAATTGACGAATTGGCGATGAGGCGCTGCTTGCCCACGGCTACACCTATGGCGCCGGCGGCAAATAGTTCGTTAACAACATCCCGCACATCTCCATCATGCACAATATCCGAGTTTTCCAAGCCGCGAAAAGCATCAAGCACTCTCACCCGCACCCCGGATCCCGTCATCGGAAGGTGGCCGGTCTGGGTCTGCAGGGCACGCAGTTCTAGGCGCAAGGCCGCCGTCTCCTGCTCCAAATCATTGACCCGCGCGCGGGGATGACTGGGCGCTTGGAGATTGAGGCTAAATCCGACCACGATACTATTGAGGAGGAGCACCACCGCGAACACAATTGTTAGCCATGGCCTCTCTTGGCGCAATGCGCTTGTTTTCACCGCCACCACTCCCCTTACGCTTCTAGCCACCACTACTGCATTATATCGCAGCAAAAAGCAGCGCATGCGTGGATTGTGGGGCGGCCAATTTAACGCAGCCAACCCCAAACTTTCGGCCAAAAAATCAAAGAGCCCACCGCCACGGCAGCTATAGCGGCCACTAGGACACCGCCGGCTGCCAGACGTTTAGCGAGAGCCGCCAAGGGATGAAATCTGGGCTCCACCAAATCAACTACCCGCTCGACGGCCGAATTAAGCATTTCGAGACCGATGACCCCGCCCGCTGCTAATAAAACTAAAGCCCATTCCAGTCGATCTAGCCCAAAATAGAACGATGCGCAGAAGAGCAAGAACAGCAATGCGAAGTGAATGCGCATGTTCTTTTCTTCGCGGAGGGCCGTAGCTATGCCGATAAGTGCATCTTGAAAACTATCAATAATCCTAGGCGGCCCCTTCACCGGCATATACCGAGGCTCTCCAGAATACCTTCGATCGCGACCGACATGTCCCCTTCATTGTCGGCATCATGGTCTAGGCCGGCCATATGCGCTAGACCATGCGCCAGCAAAAAGGCAACTTCCCGCTCAAGGCTGTGCCCGTAAGCCTCCGCCTGGGCACCGGCGCGTTCCATAGAAATGACGATATCACCCAGCAACAAGGGTTGATCTTTTGGTGCCGTCCGCATGGTGTCTTCGTTCACCAAGACAAACGAGAGCACATCCGTAGGGCCGTCCTTGCCGCGGTACTCCGCGTTGAGACGACTGATAGCGGCATCATCGACTAAGGCGATGCTGACCTCGCTTTGGGCTGGGAACATAAAGACCTCCTGAGCGCGCCGAGCAACGCTATGCAACAGCTCCTCCATATTACTTGGCAATGAGAGTAGTTCTTGTTCGTTGCTCCATATAACCTGCATCGAGCGTTTTCCCTCCTTGCGGTTCGGGGTATTCTACGCGGCGATGAAATATCCCCGACAAATGATGAATGAACGCCGAACCGATGTTTTCGATCTCCCGCAGCGTTAGGTCACAGGCGTCAAGCTGCCCGGCATAAAGCTTGTCACGTAGCAGGCCGCGCACTCTCTGCTCTATTTTAGCCAATGAGGGATTGGTCATGGCGCGCACGGCGGCCTCAACTATATCGGCCAACATGACAATTGCCGCCTCTTTACTGGCCGGCCTTGGGCCTTCATAGCGAAAGTCATCTTCCTTGGTATCTTGGTCGGCTTTAAGTGCCTTGTTGTAAAAGTATTGCGCCACCGAACTGCCATGGTGCTCGCGTATGATGTCGATAATCACCCCCGGCAACTTGTGCTCCCGCGCCAATCTCACCCCATCCTTGACATGGCTGGTGATAATCAGCGCACTCAGATGCGGCGGATAATCGTCGTGGGGATTATCTGCCATTACCTGATTTTCGATGAAAAAATACGGCCGCTCGACCTTGCCAATGTCGTGGTAGTAAGCGCCGACCCGGGTGATTAGCGCATCAGCCCCGACTTGCTCCGCTGCCGCCTCCGCCAAATTGGCGACGATCAGGCTGTGATGGTAGGTGCCGGGGGCTTCGATCAATAGACGTTTGAGCAGGGCCTGCTGCGGATTAGCGAGTTCCGCCAACTTAATGCTGGAGACCACGCCGAAGGTGCTCTCGAGGAAGGGCAAAAAGCCGATGGTCAGCACGGCGGAAAGAAGCCCGTTGCCTAGGGCCAAGAATACATCCCACAAAGCCACCTGCAATTCTCCACCGAGGAGCAGGGCAAAGGCCGCTACCGCCAGGGCGTTTACCAGACCGACAACCAGCCCCCCCCGAACCAGGCTGCGGCGCAGTTCACTGTTAGAAACGGCATATACACCAGCCACAGCCCCCATTATGGCGACAAAGAAGAACCTCGGCTCAAAATTGGTAAACCCTGCGGCCAGGAGGCTCATGGCCACTCCAAGGCCCAGGCCAACTTTGGCGTCCACCAAGACGGTTATAAGCATGCTGGCCGTGGCGATGGGCATGAGGTAGCCCGCTACATGAGCCAAGGGCAGGGCTACAAGGGACACCCCAAGGCAAATGACCGCGATCATCGCCAGTTGCTGGGTTAAGTTATAGATATGGCGATGATGAAAGTACAAGTAGGCGACGGAAAAAGCCACTATTAATAGGGCGAAGACCCAGACGCCGGCCAAAGCCCGGTAATCAAAACCACTGCGCAGCAGGCCAAGGTCACTAAGAATCGTGGTTTCCCTCTCGGTGGCAATCTCACCTTGCCCGATGATCTTCTGTCCGGCCTGTAAAAAGATCGGGGCAACTGCATTAGCGGCGGCTTCGCGGGCACGCAAGGTTGCCTCCTCGTTAAAAATCAGATTATGCGCCATGAGAGGCGGCGCTATTGCGGCGAGTAAAGCGCGGTGTTCCGTGCGCATGGTTGACTCGCGCAGGGCCTCACGCACACGTGCGCGGGCGGGTTCTAAGCCATCCTCCTTTAACCCTAGCTGGTATAGCGGTTCGAGCACCTTCCGCAACTCTGCCACAAGGGAACTTCGAACCTCCTCATTTACACCTAGGCCGACTGCAATCGTCTGCTCCGTCAGGGATACAGGCGCATCTGCCCGGACTGCGGCCACTTGCGCAGGCAGGGGTTCTAGCGTAGCAGATACCTTGGCGAAAAGGTCAAAGAGGCTGTCCACTCGCTGCATAATTTGCGGCAAGACCGCGTTATCCTGGTCATATACATTGCCCACCCCTTGCCTGGCTGATTTTCTCAAGGCCTCGGTAGTGTGCCTGTCCTGCACGTTTCGCGGGGCACCGACAAAAGAAAGGCTGGCCTGCCCTGCTTTTATCTCCACCCCATCCGGAACCAACCGCGTCGTCAGCATGAAGCCCACCGTTAGGTAGACCACCAACAAGAGCGTTATGCGGTAGACGCTGGGCTTGAAAAAAAGGCGCTGCAATATAACCCTAAAGTCTAGCACTTAACCACCATCCCTTTGGGAAATCGCCCCATAGGCTTGAATGATTTTTTGTACCAAGGAGTGCCTGACCACATCTTGATAGTCCAGGTAGACAAATGAAATCCCCTGGATGTCCATAAGAACCGACCGCGCATCATCTAGTCCCGATGTTCTGCCCTTAGGCAAATCAACTTGGGTGACATCCCCCGTGACAATAGCTCGAGAGCCAAAGCCAAGACGCGTCAGGAACATTTTCATCTGTTCCGGAGTCGTGTTTTGCGCTTCGTCGAGAATGACGTAGGCATCATCAAGAGTACGCCCACGCATATAGGCCAAGGGGGCTACCTCAATGACACCCTTTTCCAGATGCTTAGAAAAAGTCTCCATCCCAAGGATGTCAAACAAGGCGTCATAAAGCGGTCGCAAATAAGGATCAACCTTGTCCTGCATATCTCCCGGCAAGAATCCGAGCTTTTCCCCTGCCTCGACAGCCGGGCGCGTCAATACCAGGCGACTCACTTCCCTTGCCTTGAGGGCCGCCACAGCGTGGGCCATGGCTAGGTAGGTCTTGCCTGTCCCTGCGGGACCAATGCCAAAGACGATGTCGTGTTTACGCAAGGCTTCAACGTATCGTTTCTGCCCGAGGGTCTTAGGCTTTACTTGTTTCCCGCGAAAAGTCTGCACGACCATGCCATTTAGCAGCTCATTCATCCGGAGGCCTTGTCCCGCCTCAACTAAGCGCAAGAGGTATGTGACATCACCTTTGCCCAAGGCACCCCCGCTGCGCAGAACTTCTAACATGCCGCGAACCACTTCCTCCACCTGGCGCACATGTTGTGGATCACCCACAATGAGCATTTCATTGTCTTTACAGTGTATGTTAACAGGAAACACTGCGGCAATGGCTTTAACATGTTCATCATGTAGCCCAAACAAAGCTCTGGCTTCGGAGCTGTCACGAATAATAAGCTTCACTTCTTTAACGTCGATTCAAATGCCCTCCTTATGGACCGGCGTGCGCTACGAAATCTCCGATGTCCTCGATGGTTTCTAGAATCATCCTCACCATGACCCTTTGCCCATCAGCTGACCACAGCTCGTGGTAATTTTTTTCCACAAGTGTGGCCTCTTCGGGCACGAGGCCGCGCAATTGTGTATCGGCCTGACTCTTAGCCTCGGCAACCGCCTGTTGCGGCGATGCGACCGCTGCCTCTATGTCTTGCTCGCGATAGGTCACAGTGATGTGTTCGACAAAAGGAGCCACAATCCTCTTGTGGGTGACAACATCATAGTAGGTAAAGGGGGAAGCCCCGGGGCCGCTCTGCAGTATCATGACCCCGCCCACTCGTATCCAATTACCGGTGGCAACAACACCCGTATAGACCCTCACTTCTCTGTTAAGCGAGCTATGCCCGATGGCTTCATACCAAACCCGCGCCTCGGCAATGCCGGCGGCATGGACGGGGGGCATTCTATATCCATTAACTACTACTTCACCTGCGATGAGCATCTGCCCCGCGACCACCGTGGTGTTGTGACTGACCAGTGCCTGCCCAGAGAAAGCGATAATGCGGGTTATTAAACCACCCTTCCTGGCCCGTATGTCACCTGCCGGCCGTGGCGCTATCTTCACCATATCGCGGTCAACAATGTTAATCTCCACCCGACTGCCTTCTATGTCAACCGAAACAAATGCTAAATTTGGAAACGCCAACAGCAGGGCCATTCTTACCTCCTCTGGCTTTATCTTTTCGCGCCAAGCCCCAACATATAAGCCATGCTCCTTGGCTACCCCAAAAATTTGCTCTCTGGAGACTAAGACGCTTGGAGATATGTCCACTTGCCAGACAAAATTCGAAAACAACCAGACCATGGACAGAAAAATTAGGGCTCCAAGGGCAAAGGAAGTGCGCCTTCTTAAACGCTGCCAAAAAAAGGGGAACCCGCGCCTACCTACCACGCGCACTAGACAACGATGCCGCCGAGCCGGCTTGCGCATGGCCAAGAAACCTCTGATGCTCGTAGCGAGGGATATACAGTCTTGGCTCACCTTGACTCCCCACAGGGGAATGCGTGACCTCTGGCAGGTGTTGAGGAACTCGAGGCGACCCTCACCCTTAACTTGCACCTGCAATTCACCAACCATCAGCGCCCATGAGCGTTTATTCATGGCCCCTCCTCAAAAAACATGCCCTTGATGTAGCCGCAAACCACAACTTCCTCGCGTCCGATGCTTTGCAAAACCAAATTGTCTCCGCGTATGGAGAGGCTGCCCCCATTGACAATCAGCTTCACCCCACCTTGGTCAAAGGCAAGGATTCTCAGATAGTTCTCTATAACAAGGTGTCTATTGCCAACCATGGTCAGGCGCGGCAGATTATACACCATGTCCTGTGGCAGGTCCAGCAAGGAATTGAGCATGCTTTTCCACTGAGGCATAGTCCTCACCCCCTCCCATAAACTTATGAGTTCAAAGTCATAGGCATAACAAAAGACGCCCCCAAATGGTGGGGCGTCTCGCTCATAAGGGTTGGGCGCTAGCGCGGCGGCGCTTGGCTTATGCTGCCGTCAAGCAGATAGGCGGTCGTGTCGGCAGCGGCGGCGACACCTTGGTCATGAGAAATGACAATGACTGTCTTCCCATCCTCTTTTGACAAGCGTTTCAGCAGATTGATAATCTGACGACCGGTCTTACTGTCTAGGTTTCCGGTTGGTTCATCCGCCAGGATTATCCCGGGGTCATTAGCCAAGGCACGGGCAATGGCCACGCGTTGCTGTTCGCCGCCCGAAAGCTCTGCTGGGCGATGCCGGAAACGATTTTCCGGCAACTCTGCCATCTGCAGGCACTTCCTGGCGCGCTCCTTTCTTTCCCTGGCCGGGTAGCGGGCAAACTCCAGCGGGAGCTCCACATTCTCTAAGGCCGAGAAATTGGGTATGAGATTGTACGACTGAAAGACATAACCGAGCAACTTACGGCGATAGAGCACCATCTCGCCTTCAGCGAGATGGTGGATGGGTTGTCCGGAGAGAATGACTTCGCCGCTACTTGGTCGATCTAAGCCGCCGATGATATTGAGCAAGGTGGTCTTGCCGCTCCCGCTCGCCCCGACAACCGCCGCCATGACGCCCTTGAGCAGCACCCAGTCCACCGCGGCCAGAGCAGCGACCTCCTGTCCATGCAGTCGGTATATTTTGGTGACTTTACGTAGTTCCAAGGCATTAGTCATGACGCAGCACCTCCGCAGGTTTTAATCGCAGTGCATAAAGGGCAGGCAGTATGCCGCCGAGCATTCCTAGGACGGCCGCAGCAGCTAGAGTGCGCATAACCAAAGATAAGGAAAGTAGGACGGTGATACTTCCTAATTGGGAGATCAGCTGCCCGCCCTGCAGAGCTTGTATCATCTGACCACCCATGCCTCCCATCATGCCTCTGCCGAGAGGGCCCGAACCTCCTGAGGGAGACTCAGCGGTGACGTTCGGCATTATGACCCGCGTTGCCAGCTCCTGCCCTGCTGTGGTAAACAGAATAAGGCCCAGAACCGCACCGAGAATGGCAATGCCAAGGGCTTCGGCGGCGAAACCGAGCACCAGGTCGCCGTTGCCGGAGCCTAGCGCTTTCAATATGCCAATCTCGCGTTGACGCTCGCGAATGATGAGCATCATTGTAAAGAAGATGACCATCCCTCCCATGCCCAAGGAGACCCACAGCCCGGTGCTGGTGGTGCCGCGAACCATGTTCATCGTTTCGCCGACACGGGTGAGCAGCGCATCTTTTTGTGAAACCACGTCGGCCGTGTCTCCGACCATGGCCTTAAGGTCGGCTACTGCTTGGTCGACATTAGGCAAGGTGTTAACGGTAATATGGACTTGCGAGAGTTGACCTTCCATGTCTAAGATTCTCTGGGCGGTGGATAGCGGCAAGAAAAATCCCTGATCGGCAAAGCGTGTGCCTGCTTCGGCAATGCCAATAACCTCAATTGTTTCTTCATTGAGGACAAATGTGCCCCCTACCGGTAAACTTCTCATTTCGGCGTAGGTCGCGCCGACGATTGCGACCAGGCGCGTATCATCATCTTCATTGAAGGTACGGCCCTCCTTCAAGGCAGAGACCCCGCCGCCAAACACCCGCAATTCTTGCCCGGGTATAATGCCAAAGATGGCAAAACGCTCGCGCATGGCTTCTTCTAAGGCGGCTTCGCTTGGACGTTGCCCCATGCCTAAGGAAAAACGCGACATATGTTGGTAGACCAATGTAGGTGCCACCGCTACAACATTAGGCACAGCATCTAGACCAGCCAATATGGACATGGACAGCGGCTCACCGCGCCCGAGCGCACCCACCGTGCCGGCAGGGCGAATCTCGATGGCCGTGCCGACCGAGGCTTCCATAGTGGCAACTTGCTCATCCACGGCCACAGAAATGGCCATCATAGTGATCGCCAGGCAGATACTCAGTGCGACTAGTATGGTCACAGTAACCGTGCGCACTTTACTGCGCCAGATGTTTCGCAGACCACGCCTTAAATTGTGCATACCCAGGCCCCCTTCGCCTTACTGCCGCTATCTTAACCGGAAAATGTGATGCCCTTATGAACGAGGGGTGAACATTTTTGACGATTAGCGATCGCCCTCTTTGGGCAGGGTAATCACAAAGCTTGTCCCCTGACCCACTTGGCTCAGGGCGGCGATACTGCCACCATGTAGTTCCACTAACTCCTTGACAATGGAGAGGCCTAGGCCGCTACCACCAATTTGCCGAGTTCGAGCACTGTCGACGCGGTAGAAGCGCTCAAAAATCTGGGGCAGGGCTTCCGCCGGTATGCCCCTACCAGTGTCGAGCACCGTGATAAAAATCGCCTGCTCATCTTCACTGGCCATGACTGCAACTTGCCCTCCTAAGGCGATATGGGCAAAAGCATTCTCTAATAAGTTATCCAGCACCTGCTTCAGGCGATCGGGGTCGGCTTGGAGTAGACCCTTAACTTCTAGTTTCTCGACCAAGGTTCTGCCTCTCTTTTCGGCTAGGAGTCGCCAAGGATGCAATACCTCCTCCAAGAAACTGGTGGTCGGCAGGTCCATCCTGTGCAGGTGCAAGGTTCCGGCATCGGTTTGGGCCAAGGTGAGTAGGTCTTGGCTGAGCCGACACAGACGGAGCGTCTCTCCTAGAGCTATACGCAAATACTCCTTCTGGGTGGCTTCATCCTTGGCCACGCCATCGATGATGGCTTCGATGTAGCCTTGAATATGGGCTAAGGGAGTGCGCAATTCATGCGAGACCACCGCTACAAATCCGCTACGAGCCTCCTCTAGTTGCCGGCGCGAGCTGATATCAATGAGGACGGCGACCGCCTTGCTCACTTCATTGTGGACAGATAGTGCCGTGGCCCGTGCTAACAGGGAACGCTCTCCGACCTTTATTTCTTCCTCAACCAAAGCGCGGTTTGGCTCAGATAGGGCTCGTTCGACAACACGGGACAGTTCCGCATGATTCTTATCGTCCTCTAGGAAGGATGCGGCGACGGGGTTAAGCTGGAGCACCCGGCCCTGCACACCAAACAAGGCCACACCCTCACTCATGTTCTGGAGAATGCTCTGGGCCTGCTCCTTTTCCTGTCCTAATTGTGCTACCGCCTGTGCTAAGTTGCGGCTCAAGGCGTTAAACTCAGCGCCCAAGACATCGAGTTCGACAATACCGGTGGGCTCTATGCTCGCCGTATAATCGGCTCGCGCCAAGCACGCTGTGGCCAAGGACAGGGCCTTTAACGGGGCAATCATGCCCTTAGACAACCAAAAACTAACGAGCAGGGAACCAAGGACACCGGCTAATCCAGATAAAAGAATAATGCGCCTGACTTGAGCCGTGGCTACCCGAATCCCAGAGAGTGGAGAATGAATGTAGATGGCCCCCACGGTAACTGCCCGCTGCCGCACAGGAATCCCAACCAAGAGGTAGGGTCGCTGCAGCAAACGATGTGTGCTCCGGTTGACGATAGTCTGACCCTGCCTGAGACGGCCCCACTCATCAACGGGCAAAGCCCGACCAACCAGTCCTTCCATGGGAGCAGAAGAAGCCACGATGATCCCCTCGTGATTCACCACCCAAAATTCATCAGCGACCACTTCCCGCAAAATACCACCTGGGCGAGTGCGGATATTGAGCCAAGCTGTCCCGGCGGCATAACTCTGGGCAATGCGAGTGGCTCGCTGTGTCAAATCGCGCAGACGCTCCCTGATGACGAGATTTTCGACCAAGTAGGTGGTGAGGAAACCACTGACGCTCAAGGTCAGGAGCACCACCACCACATAACTGCCGAAAAAACGCAACCACAGACTCTTAGGCATTGTCCCTCACCTCAAATTTATACCCTACCCCCCACACGGTCTGCACATAGGAGTAACGTCCCACTAATTCTAATTTTTGGCGAAGTTTCTTGATGTGGGTATCCACCGTGCGCGAATCGCCAAAGAACTCGTATCCCCAGACCGAGTCGAGCAGTTTTTGGCGCGAGAAGACCTGGCCGGGATGGCGTATGAGGGCCCACAGCAGGTCGAATTCCTTGGCAGTGAGGTCCACCGTGATTGCGCCAACACTGACCGACCTCTTGGCATAGTCTATGGTTAACTCCGCCATGCTCACCACCGGTGAACGTTCGTCCTCGGGAGATGTGCGACGCAGCACCGCCCTCACTCTAGCGACCAATTCACGGGGGCTAAAGGGCTTGGTGATATAGTCATCAGCCCCAATTTCCAACCCGCGTAGCTTGTCCTCCTCGCTGGTGAGGGCGGTCAGCATGATAATCGGCGTCCTTGTTCCTAGGCGCACCTGACGACAAAACTCCCAACCATCCATTCCGGGCAGCATCAAATCAAGAAGCACCAAGCTCGGCTTATTTTCGCGAAAGACAGCAAGCCCCGCTTGGCCATCCGAGGCCAAGAGGACTTTGAACCCTTCTCTTTCTAAATAGGCTCGCATCAACTCAGCTAGGTGGATTTCGTCTTCGACGATGAGAATAGATGCCAATGCCCTCCCCCTCTTTCTTATCGCGCGTTTCGCCTTGAGTATATCAACTAATTGTGAATTATTATTGTCGGCGAGGGCCAAGGATGAACAAAAACCCACCTGTCAGCATTGCTGACCAGTGGGTCTTTATTTTAAGCAAAGTACGTCTATTTGCTTAGGTGAATTTACGCTTGCGGGCCGCCTCAGACTTTTTCTTGCGGCGTACACTCGGCTTTTCATAATGTTCACGCTTGCGCACCTCAGAAAGAACCCCTGATTTCTGGCACTGACGCTTAAAGCGCTTAAGTGCTTGATCAAGGCTTTCGTCCTTCCTTACCTTAACTTCTGACATTAAATTTCCCTCCCTCCGCCACTCAAGGATGCTCGGAGAAGTGTTGGGTAGTTAATTTCTACACTTCCGTAATTATACCCTGCGTCTGATGGGGTGTCAACCTCTAGACAAAGACGAAGCAGCTAGGTCTTGGGCTGGTCATCCGAACTGGAGGACGATTGCTGTGGTCTAAAAGTCACGCGGTCTGGCTTTAGCCTGGGGGCCAGTTTAGGGGGCGACCGCCAAGGAGGTGCCAGTGCAGGTGGGGTACGGTCTGGCCGCCGTCTAACCCGGCGTTAGTGACGACACGAAAGCCTTTGGCCTCGAGATTTAACATGCCGACGAGGTAATTCAGGGCGGCAAAAACAGGCGGCAGGCAGAGAGCCGCTTCGGGCGAATCTATGCGGGGGATATGCTCTTTGGGGACGATGAGGACGTGCACTGGGGCTACGGGGAACAAATCGGCAAAGGCCAAGACTAAATCATTTTCATAAAGTATTTTCGCTGGCAATTCTTTGCGCACAATCCGACAAAAAATACAGTTCTCCATGGCAAGCCTGCCTCCTCTATTTTTTTGCAGTAGCTACTCGGCTAAATCCCCTCTTACTCCATCGGCGTATAGCTCGGTAACAGTGATGTCGACTAGCCGGCCGACTAGCATTTTACTGCCGCTAAAATACACGCGCATGTAAGAGGGCGAGTACCCGGACAATAACTCACCTTGTTTTCCTTCGACCAATACCTCTACCGTGCGGTTTAAAAATCTCTTGGCCATGTCTTGTTGTGCCAAGGCCGCCACAGCTTGCATGGCCTGGTAGCGCACCTCCTTGACCTCATCCGAAACTTGCTCGGCCATGGCGGCAGCCACCGTGCCCCGGCGACGTGAATAGCGAAAGACATGTACCCGACCGAATTCCATCGCCCTGACAAAAGCGAGGCTTTCATTAAACTCCTCGTCCGTCTCACCGGGAAACCCGACAATAATGTCGCTCGTAATGGACACATCAGAATGCACCGAGCGCAGACGACCGACAATGGCGGCAAATTCTTCGACGGTGTACGGACGCTTCATGCGCCTAAGTACGGCATTGCTGCCACTTTGCAGGGGGAGATGAAAATGAGGGCAGGACTGTGGGGAGTTCTTTACCGACTCGAGAAACTCTGCCGTGATGTCTAGTGGCTCGACCGAGCCTAGGCGTAAGCGCGGCAGGTGGGGCAGACTACATAACTCCCGCACCAATGTTGCTAAGTTTAGTGGAGGCACGAGGTCCCGCCCGTAGGCGCCTAGGTGTATACCGGTCAAGACAATTTCATGCGTTCCCTGTTCGATAAGTCTTTGGGCTTGCAGAAGCACCTTGCTTAAGTCGAGTGAGCGCTCCCTGCCGCGAGCGTAAGGGATGATACAGTAGGCGCAGTACTGCTCACAACCGTCTTGGACCTTGAGCATCCCACGGGTGCGCCCGCCGTTTGCGTCCTCGGCGATAAAGTCAAAAGGAGCATCGTCTGCCCATGGCGTGACCTCTATATGTTGCCGGCGCATGGTCAGGGCGGCTTGCACCAAGGTCACCAGGCGACTCTTGTCGTTACTGCCGACTAACAAATCTACCTCTAAGGCACGGGCGTCATTTAGGGCTACTTGCGGAAAACACCCTGCCAGCACTATTAAGGCTGTAGGGTGCATTTTCTTCTTGCGCCGAGCATAGGTTTTTGTTTTTCGTTCGGCGGCCTCGGTCACGGCACAACTGTTGATGACATAAACCTCTGCCCTGTCGCTATAATTCACAATGCGAAAACCCGCTGCCGTAAACTGAGCGGCCATAGCGCTGGTTTCTTGCTGATTGACTTTACAGCCTAAGGTGTGAAACCCCACTGTCAACATGTTAAAGGTCTCCTAGCTCGTACATAATTATAGACAACAAACACAGGGTGGCCGTTTCGGCCCGCAATATGCGCGGGCCCAGAGTGATGGGGATGAAGCCACAGTCCTCGGCCTGACGAACCTCCTCCTCGGTCAGCCCTCCTTCGGGACCAACGACACAGGAAAGGTCCCGAACGACGCTTAGAGCCTCGCGCAACCTGAGGCCGCCCTTCTCGTAAGCCACTAATTTGAGAGCCGAGCTGTCGCGGCTTAAGGCCAGAGGTAGCGGTAGAGGTAGCGTGACCTCGGGCACAATCGCCCGCCCGCATTGTTTGGCAGCCTCCATGGCAAGGCGCTGCCAGCGCACTACCCTCTCCCCCGCCTTCGCCGGCGGAAGTTGTACCACCCCGCGTTCGCAGGACAGGGGCACAATCTTGTACACGCCGAGCTCAACGGCCTTGGCGAGGGCATAGTCAAACTTTTCTCCCTTTAAGATGGCTTGATAGAGGGTGATTTTAATGGGTGGCTCGGGGTCTTTCGCCTCGGCATACAGTTCAAGGATTATGGCTTGATCAGCTATGCCGACGATTTGCGCCGAAAAAACCGTCTCTCTAAAGGAAACCGCGATGGTATCCCCTAACTTGTGTCGATGCACGCGCAGGATGTGATGAGCCTCCTCGCCCGTAATGGTGCCCTTAGTCCCCAGTTGCGAAGTGAGCACGAAACGCGGCATACTCAGTCGACCTTTCGCACCACAGCGAGAGTGACCCATTCTCCCTGCTCAAACGATTGCTGCACAAGAAAGCCATTGGTCTCTATGGCATGCAAGACGCCGTCTAATTTATCCCGAATGATCCCCGAGGCTAAGAACATCCCGCCCGGTGCCAAGTAATAGCCAAGGGATGGCAAAAGTTCGATGATAATCCTCGCGATGATATTAGCCACGATAAAATCATACCGGCCGCGAGCGGCGGTAAAAAGGTGGCTCTCCGCCACCGCTACATGCCCCTCAAGCTGATTGAGGCGCACATTTTCGGCGGCTACCTTGACAGCTAAGGGATCGTAATCAAGGGCCACTACCTCGGCGGCTCCCAGTTTAGCGGCAGCGAGCGCGAGTATGCCGGAGCCGCAGCCTAGGTCTAGTACGCGCTTTCCCGCCAGGTGTCTCCCATGCATAAACTCTAAGCACATCACGGTGGTGGCATGGCTGCCTGTACCAAAGGCCATGCCGGGGTCAAGCTCCACTATGTTCTGCCCAGGCGCGGGCGTAAATTCCACCCAGGATGGCTTGATGACCAGTTTTGGCCCCACCACAATGGGTTGGTAGAATTCTTTCCAGGCACTGGCCCAATCTTCTTCTAGTATCTCGGCCACGAGCACCTCGCCCCGCCCGGGGTCCAAACCAAAGTCAGGGAGAGCACTGACCGCCAAACGAATTTCTTCGATTTGACGAAAGGTGCCCTCTAAAAGCGGGAGATAGGCGGTGATGCGCACTTCCTCTAGAGGGATGTCGGGCAGGGTGACCAATGAATAGTCCTCCACGTCTTCAGCCAAGAGAGGGGGGCTGGCATCTTCTACTACGACGCCGTTCGCCCCAGCCCGATAGAAAATATCGGCCACGGCTTCCTTGGCTTCTTGAGAAGTCACCACGGTTATCTCCATCCATTTCATGCACTGACCTCCTAACTAAATACGTCCCGTACCCTACCTAGTATTCCCTTGTCGTCAACGCCCTCGCCCATCGCTTCAGCCAGCTGTTTCATCAGGTCGCGCTCCTTGGGTGAAAGTTTCTTCGGTGTTTCGACTATGAGGGTTACAACTAAGTCGCCTTTGTAGACGCTGCCTAGTTTGGTGAGGCCCTTGCCCTTGATGCGCAGTACCGTGCCGCTCTGTGTACCCGTGGCCACAGTTACTTCGACTACTTCATCTTCAATGACTTTCACTTGAGCCTTGCCGCCTAAGGCCGCTTTTGGGAAGGAGATGCGTAACTCAACGAGCAAGTCAGCGCCCTGCCGCCTAAATGTTGGATGAGCGCGCACATGGAGCACCACGAAGAGATCGCCCGGTGGACCGCCGCGCTGCCCAGCTTCGCCTTCGCCACTTAAGCGCAGGCGAGTGCCCGTGTCCACGCCGGGTGGAATTTTAACCTTGACCTTGCGACGCTTGCGCAAGGCACCCTTCCCGGCACAGGTGGCACAGGGCGAGCTGATAATTTTGCCCGCCCCCTGGCAACGCTCACAGGTGCGCACCGAATTCATGCGCCCCAAGACAGTGTTCTGCGTAAAACTCACCTGCCCGGAACCTTTACATGCCGAACAGGTCTCCGCCTTGGTGCCGGGCTTAGCGCCGCTGCCATGACAAGTATCGCAAGCTTCCGTGCGCGGAATCTCAAGCTGCACTTCTTTGCCGAGGGCGGCATCGACAAAATCGATTTCTAACTCGTACTGCAAATCTGGCCCGCGCTCCGGCCCGGTGCGCTGCCTGCGCATACCGCCACCAAACATCATGTCCATGATGTCGTCCATGCCACCGAAACCGCCAAAGTCGCCCGTAAAGCCGCCCCCAAATGGGCCTTGCCCCCCACCCTGTTCAAAGGCGGCATGGCCATGGCGGTCGTATGTCGCCCGCTTGTCGCTGTCGCTGAGAATCTCGTAGGCTTCGGTTACTTCTTTGAACTTCTCGGCGGCAGAGGCATCGTCAGGGTTTACATCGGGGTGAAATTGCCGCGCCAACTTACGATAAGCCTTCTTGATCTCTGTTTCTTCGGCACCCCGAGTAATCCCTAGTACTTCATAATAATCCCGCTTGGCCATCGTGGTGTTCCCCCCGCCGCCTATTATTGCTCACTACTTCTTTTCTACATCGAAATCGGCGTCGATGGTCTCATCCGCTGCATCTTGCCCGCTTTGCTCCTGGCTGTTGGCCTTGGCCTGGGCTTCGTTATACATGATAGTGGAGAGCTCATCAACGATCTTCGTCAGGGCTTCTGTGGCCGCCTTGATCTTATTTATGTCGCCGGAGGCGATCGCGGTGCGCGTCTCGGCAGCTGCGCTCTTAGCAGCCTCGGCTTGCTCGGAGGGTACTTTGTCGCCTAGGTCCTTCAGCAGTTTCTCCGCTGAGTAGGCCATTTGTTCGGCTTGATTCTTGGCCTCGACCAACTCGCGGCGCTTTTGATCTTCTGCGGCATACTTATCCGCATCCTTGACCATGCGATCAATTTCATTGTCCGAGAGACCGATGCTCGAGGTGATGCTGATACGCTGCTCCTTATTCGTCGCCATATCTTTCGCCTTGACATTGACAATGCCGTTGACGTCGATGTCAAAGGTGACTTCCACCTTGGGTATGCCGCGTGGCGCAGGTGCGATGCCATCCAAGGTGAACCGCCCAAGGGTGACATTATCGACTGCCATGGCCCGCTCACCTTGCAGCACATGGATTTCCACTGAGGTCTGGTGATCAGCCGCGGTAGAGAAAATCTGACTCTTGGAGGTGGGGATGGTGGTATTGCGCTCGATGAGTTTGGTCAAGACGCCACCCAGCGTCTCAATGCCCAAGGAAAGCGGGGTGATGTCAAGTAGCACTACGTTCTTGACATCGCCGGAGAGCACTCCGCCTTGAATAGCTGCCCCGAGGCCCACCACTTCATCAGGGTTGACGCCCTTGTGGGGCTCTTTGCCGAGCAGGCGACGCACAGCTTCTTGCACGGCTGGAATGCGCGTTGAGCCGCCGACCAAAATAACCTTGTCGATTTGGTGCGCCTCGAGGCCTGAGTCCTGCAGAGCGCGTCGAGCCGGCCCCATAGTGAGCTCTACCAAATCTTCAGTGAGTTCATCAAACTTGGCGCGAGTAATGGAGATATCTAAGTGCTTTGGCCCTTCGGCGTCCATGGTGATAAAGGGCAGGTTCACGGCCGTCTGCTGTAGGGTAGAGAGCTCAATCTTGGCTTTCTCAGCAGCCTCACGCACTCTTTGCATAGCAACGCGGTCTTTAGAAAGATCGACGCCCGAAGACTTCTTGAACTCCTTGATCAAGTACTCCAAAAGACGTTGGTCAAAATCATCTCCGCCCAGCTTGTTATTGCCTGAAGTGGCCTTGACCTCAAAGAGGCCATCGCCTAGCTCCAAAATTGAAACGTCAAACGTGCCCCCGCCTAGGTCGAAGACCAAGATAGTATGGTCCTGCCCCTTATCCAGCCCATAGGCTAAAGCAGCGGCGGTTGGCTCATTGATAATGCGCAGGACTTCAAGACCGGCGATGGTGCCGGCGTCTTTAGTCGCTTGGCGCTGGCTATCGGTAAAATAGGCAGGCACGGTGATAATGGCTTTCTCAATCGTCGTTCCTAAGTAAGCTTCAGCGTCTTGCTTGAGTTTGCGCAGAATCATGGCGGAGATTTCTTGCGGCGTGTACTCCTTGCCATCGATCTTAACCTTATGGTTGGTCCCCATTTGCCTCTTGATGGAACTGATGGTGCGATCGGGATTGCTGATTGCCTGCCTTTTGGCGATAGCTCCGACCAATAGCTCACCGGTCTTAGAGAAACCAACTACCGAGGGCGTCAGCCTACTCCCTTCGGCGTTGGGGATGACCACCGGTTCACCACCCTCAAGATAACAGACCACCGAATTTGTTGTCCCCAAGTCAATGCCAATTACTTTACTCAATTTTACAACCTCCCATTGAAACTCTTACTTTACTTGGCCTTAAGACCCTGTTTCTATACTTGTACCCTCTCTCAAGCTCCTGGGTTACAGAATTCTCAGGGTCGGTTGAATCCTCGTCGATGGCCACCGCCTCATGAAGCTCCGGGTCAAATGCCCCGGTCGCGGCGATAGGCTCTAGCCCTAAGCATTGCAAGATATCCTGCAACTGCTTATGCACCATGACCATGCCCTGTGTCCAATCGCCCGCGGGCAGCAGCTTCACCGCCCGATCGAAGTTGTCCATGGCTGGCAACAATTGATAGATGCAGTCAGCTGCCGCCATATACCCCAACTCCTCCTTCTCCCGTTGATGACGACGACGCATATTGTCCATGTCTGCCTGCAGGCGCAACAATTTAGCATGAAGTTCTGCTACTTGGGCAATATGCGTGGCATCACTTTGGGGCTGCACCTCGTCTTCTTTCTTTTGTTCCTCCAATATGTCACACCACCTTATAATACTCGGCCCAGTCTACCCTTGGCCAATGAGCTTGCTGATATAGTTGAGGAGGGAGAGTACCCGCGGGTACTCTATGCGGGTTGGCCCCAAGATGCTGATATGCCCTATGCCCTCGCCGGAGATCGTATACCGTGCGGTGATGATGGAGCAATCGCGCATCTCGTTTAAGTGGTTCTCGGCCCCGATACTCACCGAATAAGGGTTGGTTGTCGAAGTCGCCACGAGTTTTTGTACGAGCTCTTGCACCTCAAGCACCTTGAGAACATCCCGATACTTCGCGAGGTCTTTGAACTCGGGCTGATTGAGAATGTTAGTCGCGCCTCCTAGGACCACTCGCTCTCCTTCGAGCCTTTCGAGACCGGAAATGAGTTTATCCATCGCCCGCTCAAATGTCTCGGCCCGCACGCCAATGCCCCCGGCGAAGGCACCAAAGTTCATCTCGTGCAGACGGTCGATGGTGCGACCCTGGTAATGAGCGGTGATAACCCGACATACCTCGCCTAGGTCCACAACCGAGAGACCCTCGGGCAATCTCACTACTTCGCTGGCCACCAGTCCATTGTCGGCAACGAGCATGAGGACAGCGCTAAGCTCGTTAAGAGGTACTACCTGCATGACCTTTAATCTAGTCTGCGCTGCGGATGGGCCGATAACTATAGAAACACAATTAGTAAGCGAAGACAGCAGCCTAGCAGTCGCTTCGAGAACAACTTCGTGCCCGCGCAACCTGCCCCCAAAATGCCTCTTGATGAGCGTGGCATCAACCACTGTCAGCTCAGGCAGCGTCTCCAAGGAATCCACATAGTAGCGGTAGCCTCGGTCGGAAGGAATGCGCCCGGCAGAAGTGTGCGGTTGCTCAATAAAACCCATCTCCTCAAGGTCAGCCATTTCATTGCGAATAGTGGCCGCTCCGATGCCAAATTCATAGCGGCGGGCAATTGTTCTTGAGCCTACAGGTTCAGCAGTTTGAATGTAGTCGCGCACAATAGCAAACAGCACCTGCCGTTTGCGCTCGTCTAGCATCACCACCACCCCATTATCTTGTTAGCACTCATCAAGGTAGAGTGCTAACGATATAGTACAAAAATACCACTGCGCCCAACCCCTTGTCAAGACCTAGGGCAGAAAAGCCATCTGCACCTGGCTGGCGAGCGGAAAAGCCCGCGGCGTAAGCAGCAAGGCCTCGCTGTGCACACTGAGCAGGCCTTGTTTGACGAGGGCTGCCACCGGCTCCGCATAGACATCCAGAACGTCACGCGAAAAACGCTCCTCAAAGGCAGGGCGACTGACCCCGGCGTCAAGCAGACGCAGACCAAGCATCACGGTCTCGGCCATTTCGGTGGCCAGACTTGGCGCTTCACAACTGTGGGCCACCAAGCGCCCGGTTGCTAGAAGACCGATATAGCTCTGTAAATCGGGTACGCCACTAAAACGCCGCTTACCGATATAACTCGCGGCCGCCGGTCCAAAGCCAAGATATTCGAGGTTATGCCAGTAGAGCATATTGTGCTGACCAGCAAAACCTAAACGGGCGAAGTTGCTTATTTCGTAGTGGACAAAACCCTGACTCTCGAGGTAGTCCTTGCCCACGAGCATCATCTCGGCCACAATGTCGTCTGCGGGCACGGTGAGCGCCCCGGTCTTGACCATCTCGGCCAAGGGGGTAAGCGGCTCTACTTGCAGCGCGTAGGATGAAATGTGCACGGCCCCTGACTGAACGATACAGGCGAGAGTCTCTAAGTAGTCGCAGACGTCCTGCTCAGGCAGACCATACAACGCATCAACACTAAAGTTAGTGATCCCCGCTTCTTTGGCGAGGGCTACTGTCCGGTCAAATTCTGCCATATTGTGCCGGCGGCCGAGCATGGCCAGGTGCCTTGGGGAGCTGCTCTGTAGCCCAATGCTGATGCGGTTAATGCCGATGTCGCGGAGGACGCTGAAATCAAGGCTCCCGAAAGTCGCCGGATTGACCTCCAGAGTCACTTCCGCCCCGGAGGGGAGAGGAAAATAACTCTGCAGGAGAGATATGATGGTCTGAAGTGCGTGCGGGCGCAAAATGCTAGGAGTACCCCCGCCAAAATACAAGGTATGCGCGGGCCCCCCCCATAGGCCGCCCTTCAGCACAATCTCACGCCGGAGAGCGCTTAAATACGCCTCTTCCAACGCTTCGTCATGCGGCAACGAGTAAAAGTCGCAGTACAGACACTTGCCCAGGCAAAAGGGCACATGAACGTACAGCCCGCGCACTACTCGTCATCCACCTTGAGGATAGCCATGAAGGCCTCCTGCGGAATTTCGACATTCCCCACGTTCTTCATGCGCTTCTTGCCCTCTTTTTGCTTTTCCAGCAATTTGCGCTTGCGGGTGATATCCCCGCCATAGCACTTCGCAAGGACGTCCTTCCGCATGGCCTTCACTGTTTCGCGGGCGATGACCTTAGCCCCGATGGCGGCTTGAATGGGTATATCGAACATTTGTCGCGGTATAATCTTCCGCAATTTCTCGGTCAACATGCGCCCCCTATGTACGGCGCGATCAGCATGCACAATGCTCGAGAGGGCGTCGACTATATCCCCGTTCAACAAAACATCCAGTTTAACTAAATCTGCTTCCCGGTAGCCGATTACCTCATAATCTAGCGAGGCATACCCCCGCGAACGCGATTTCAACTGGTCAAAAAAGTCATAGAGAATCTCGGAGAGGGGGAGCTCATAGGTCAAGATGACCCTCGTCGTGTCGAGGAACTCCATATTCTTAAAAGAGCCACGCCGATTTTGGCACAGTTCCATCATCGTCCCGATATATTCTTCCGGCACGATAATGCTCGCCTTAACAAAAGGCTCCTCCATGGTCGCAATTTTATTGCTCGGGGGAAGATGGGCAGGATTGTCGATCAATTGTTCCTCCCCACCGGTGTCAGTTACGCGATACAAAGTATTAGGCGCGGTGGTAATCAAATCTAGGTTGTATTCACGCTCTAAGCGTTCCTGGATGACTTCCATGTGGAGCAACCCCAAGAACCCGCAACGATAACCAAAGCCTAGCGCTTCAGATGTCTCGGGTTCAAACATCAAGGAAGAGTCGTTGAGCTTAAGTTTATCGAGGGCATCCTTGAGGTCCTCGTACTGATTGTTTTCCGTCGGGTATAGACCGCAAAAAACCATGGGTGTTATCTTGCGGTACCCAGGCAAGGGACTGACAGATGGATTATTGGCATTTGTTATGGTATCGCCAACGCGGGTATCTTTAACATTTTTTATCCCGGCGATGCAGTAACCGACCATGCCGGGAGTGAGCTCCTTGACCGGGAGACGAGGTGGCGTAAAGACCCCCACATCGTCAACTTCAAACTCGCGCCCTGTAGCCATCATTAAGATTTTTTGACCTTTTTTGATACTACCGTTGACGACCCTGACATAACTGATGACCCCACGGTACGAATCATAGTGCGAATCAAAAATGAGGGCCTGCAGGGGGGCAAGACTACTCCCAGTGGGCGGTGGAATATCGCGTACCACAGCCTCCAAAATCTCAACAATGCCAATCCCCTCTTTGGCCGAACAGAGAATGGCGTTATCTGTGGGGAGACCGATGACATCTTCGATTTCTTTGCGCACCCGCTCGGGATCAGCGGAGGGAAGATCTATTTTGTTAATAACTGGGATAATAGTCAAGTTGCTCTCGAGGGCTAAGTAGACATTAGCTAAAGTCTGGGCTTCAATGCCCTGCACGGCATCGACCACCAGGAGCGCCCCCTCACAAGCGGCCAATGAACGCGAAACCTCATATGAAAAGTCCACATGGCCAGGCGTATCGATGAGATTAAGCATGTACTCCTGACCGTCTCGGGCGGTATAGATAAGTCGCACCGCCTGCAATTTAATGGTAATGCCCCGCTCACGCTCGAGGTCCATGTTGTCAAGGACTTGCTCGGTCATTTCTCGCTCTGAAAGAGTACCCGTCTGCTCAATCAAGCGATCGGCTAGGGTAGACTTGCCGTGGTCGATATGCGCGATGATACAAAAATTACGTATTTTCTCTTGCATGGCACTCTCCGTACAGAAAAATAGCGCAACCCTCGCGCTTCATGTCATTATATCACATTCTAGCGCGGCGGTCTTACTCGCTTAGCATCAAGGGCCATAATTGCCTCTGCCAGGTACCCAGTGGCCCGAATCGCTTCCTCTAGCGAATTTTCGTGCCCGCCGATTTCGATGAGCAGCGCATGGGGGTGTACATGTTGGTTAAAGCGACCAAAGTCCCTGAGCAAAATACCCCGCGAAAAACCCGGGAACATCTCGGCCACCTGTTGCTGCAGTTTCATGGCGAAGGCATAGTTTCTGCGCCAGTGCAGATGCCCCAGGGCCTCGTTGCCCCCGACAACGAAGTAAATGCGGGCCACGTCTTGATTATCTATTTTAGTTGTGGTAAGTCGCCTAGGCAAGGCATCGCGATGAATATCAAAAACATAGTCAACTTCGCCATACTTGGCTAGAATACTAGTCACTGTCTCCAGTGAACGGGTGTAGCTCTGGTCAAAAGCTTGGCGAACATGATCTTCTGATGAATGGATGACCAAAGCCCCCCGACTCTCCAGTTGACGCGCCAGTTCACGCCCCACCGCCACTATAGTCTTGTCGGGGTTGTCGTAGATGTGCGGCTCACCACTATCGGGAACAAAGGACTCACTGTTATGGGTGTGGTAGAGGACGATCAGGGGTGCGGCGCGCTCTCCTCCTATCAGAGGCACATCTTCCTCCCCTGGCTCAGGAATATCTGGGGTCGTAGTCAGGGGGGATGAGGCTCTCTTAAATGGCACCTCCATCAGGCCAGGCAGGCCCCTAGCGAGGATTAGATGTGGCTCGGTGGCCAACAGACGATCGGACAAGTAAGCGACCATTTCCACCCAAAAAGGTCTCTCTCCCGGCGCTTCATAAGCAGGTAAGGCGCCTTTAAAGAGGAGCATAAAGAACAGACTGCCCACCGTTTCCGCCTTTTCCGCGGCCACCAATAAGGGGCCGAGATTGCGCTCCGGCACTGGCACGGGCACGGCCATCACGGCGACGCTGCCCGGCTCAAGATGGAGGCGGATTGACCAAAGGGTTATTGCCAGCAATAACCCTAAACATAGCGCGATTAGGAAACGCAAGTAGAAACCCCCTCCCCCATCGCTGACCATAAATATATATGACGAGGAGGGTTCTCCCTGACCAAAAAAAGAGGTTCCCCTCTACATATAGTACAATGTGTCGCGCAGACTGAGGCTGGGGTGGAGAGCTACATTAATACCCCCTGCGACTACCTTGGACATACTGTCAATGATGGCATCAATCTCTTTTGGGGTGACCACCAGGTTTTCGGCATGAGGGGAGAGGAGATTGTGCAGTAGTTCCTGTTTCATGTCAGGGGTAAGCTCACCGATCCTTTCATCGCCCCCGTTTCCTCCCCGACGCTTGGACATGGCAAAAACGGCATTTTCTACCGCATCTCTCGCAATAGTAGCCGCGTAAACCACCGTAGGCACGCCAATCGCTATGACCGGTACCCCGAGCGTTTCACGATTGAGAGCTTTCCGTTTATTGCCTAGACCTGAACCCGGGTTGATGCCTGTGTCAGCCATTTGCACCGTTGTGCCCACGCGCTCAACGCTACGCGAAGCCAGGGCATCGACGGCGATAACTAAGTCTGGTTTAACCTTGTCCACTATGCCCACAATAATTTCTCCTGTCTCAATGCCCGTCAAACCCAGCACCCCCGGTGCAACTGCACAGACTGAGTGCAAGCCCTCTCCCGGGGTGGCATTCCCAAATGTCAACAAGTGCCGGGTAACCAACAAATCTTGCACCACCTTGGGGCCAAGTGCATCCGGGGTGACATTCCAATTGCCCAGTCCTACCACCAAAACAGTGATTTCTTTATCCGCGCCTTGGGTAAGAGACGACCAGAGGGAGGTTATCTCTTTAGCAATTTGCTTACTTACTTGATGTTTCAGTGTCGCGTCGCCATCCATAATGCCGGGACAGTCAATAGTAATGTACATCCCCATAGGCTTGCCGAGTTGCCTTCCGCCCTCTTCGTTAATAATCCTTACTCTACTGATACTTCCACCCTTGAATTTCTCTCTCGTTATTTCTACGCCACGCTCTTCTTCATCGAGGGGGATGGCCTCGATGGCCAAGTCTGTCCGTACAGAGTAATGTTTCTGCATTATCTTATGAATGTGGGAACAACCATATCGATCAAGCCAATGACGAAAGAAGCCAGTAGTGCGCCGATAATCCCCACATCAAATTCAGGCACTATTTGCCCGGTTAACCATATTACACCTGCCGCAACTATGAAGCCTACAAAGCCTCTGCTGTGGCGCGAGACCTGGTTTCCCAGAAAGTTTTCTCCCAGCCAACCGATGACAGCGATAGTACCAGCCGCGAGGAAGGCGCCTACCAAGCTCGAAGACACCCCCGGCAAGAGCAAGGCCGTAACCCACAGGACGCTGGCCGATACGACAAAACGAATTATTGCTGTACTCATTGCTACCTCCGCGTTTTTCTGCTAGAATTTGAAGGACACTCGTAGTGTATCCGACCGCTGAAGGTGGTATCCGTCACTATACCACGTGTCTCTTCAGCGTTTGGTTACTGCTCTGATTGCGAGGAGGTGAAACAACATTGGCTAATACTAAATCTGCCATCAAGAGAATTAAGACTTCCGCCAAGCGCAACCTGCGAAACCGCATGGTTAAGAGCTCGGTGCGCACCGCCGTACGTAAGTTCAACGACCTTACAACAGTCGAGAGTTTGCGCACTGCCATCAGTGCTTTAGATAAAGCTGTGAGCAAGGGCGTACTACATCAGAATACCGCATCCCGCAAGAAGTCTCGCCTCACCCTCAGGCTCAATAAGCTGACGGCCACCCAGTAGACAACGACGAGCAAGCAGAGCTTTTTAAGGGGTTGACTCATGTAGAGCCAACCCCTTTTGACTATCCCTATTTTTTTAGCCTATTCGCAATTTCGGCCACGTACTTACCCTGGAACTCGGCCCCCGCCAGCTCGTTCTCACTAGGCATCCTCTCACCATGCCCACCGGCGATAGTGCTGGCCCCGTAGGGACTGCAGCCGGTAATCTCGGCAATGGACATCTGCCCGGCAAAGGAATACGGCAGCCCGGCAATAAGCATACCATGATGTAACAAAGTGGTGTGGAAGCTTAAAATGGTAGATTCTTGCCCGCCATGTTGCGTTGCCGTGCTCACGAAAACACTACCAACCTTGCCGATTAACCCCCCACTAAGCCACAGACCGCCCGTTGCATCTAAAAAGGCACGCATCTGAGCACACATATTGCCAAACCTCGTCGGTGTGCCAAACAGAATAGCATCATACCCCGCCAACTCATCAACAGTGCAATAAGGGATATGCGCAAATGCCTTTCTCGCTTCGAGGATGCCCAGCCCGGCCTGTAGCTCATCGGACAAAGTCTCGGGAACTTGCTTAAGTACGACCACGGCCCCCTCGACTTGCCTAGCGCCGGCTACCACTCTTTCGGCCATCTTAAAGACATGGCCATAGGATGAGTAAAAAAGCACCAAGATCTTCATCGACCACAACTCCCCCTTCATTATCCTTGCGATAGATACAACCAATTATATTCTACTCTTGAAAACGTTTTCCTCCTGCCATACCTAAGATGCCCAGGTTACAACAAAAGCACGACACCAAGTTGTAGCTACTTCGGCTTACCTTCCCGTGTCGCCACCTCGACCACGAGCAATTCCAAAGCCACGAGGGCGTTGGTTCGGCCTAGTTTCGTGGCCTGACTGATAGTGAAGCATGCTGTAAGCCATTTCTCTAGCTGATGCCGTGCGAACTGAGGAGCCGCCCGAATTGCTTTTTCGGCTACGAAGCGGTGCACATTGATTTTGGAGAGGTTGGTCACGGCCTCATCGAGAGTCAACCTAGCGTCAATCATCTCTTTTGCCAAGAGCAACTGACGGAAGAAGCTCGCCAAACCACCAAGTATGGCCAATGGCTCCTCCCCATCCTGCACAATCTCTTGCAGGTGTTTGAGCGCTGGCTCGACTTTTTTCGCCACTAGGGCGTCAGTGACATCCCATAGCCTAGCTTCCGCACTACGAGTCACTAGCTTGTTGACATCCGCCAGAGAGATGCTACCACGAAAATTCTTATAGGCCATAATCTTCTGCACTTCCTGCAGCAGAGACCGTACAAAGGGCTGCTTCTCGTTAACTCCAATTAGCAGAATGATTTGGTTTAAGGCCTGCATATCGATTTCTATGGCCGAAGCGGCCAGTTCCGCGCGTACGATGGTCTGGGCCGCATGAACAGCATCGCGGCGATTAGCAAAGGTGAAGTTGACAACGTGCACTTGTTGCCCCTTGAGTAAGCCGCTCTTTTGGTTAATGCTCTCGGCCTCGCAGATTAAGGTGGTATTCCGGGCGGTGACCGCGAGAGGAAACTTGCTGTTCTCTGCCTCTTGGGCTTTAGTGCCCTTGAGAAACTTGGTCTGACGCACCCGCACGACTTTGTGTCCCGCAAAAAAAGGCGGCGTCTGCACCTCTTGCCTAATCTTTGGCAATTGAGCATCTTCTCCATCTAGCTCAACTAAATTAAACGACCGCAAGGCCTCATCTTGCCCACTGAAAGCCACCTTAATTACGGCGTGCGCTGCGGCGCAAACATACCACTCTTCAATCCCCGTAAAAACGTAAAAAGTGTGGAGCGGAGCAGTGGCCAGACTATTGACTAGCCCTTGGTATAACGTAAGCGCGGACATGTCGCCACCTCCCTTCTCTGTAAGTGGATACCTGGTAGTAAAAACGTGTTACGCGAATGCGAACAGCCCCGCGCTCATCTGTTCGCAAATCCATGATGCCATTCTCCTGTAGTTGCCTGGTCAGACCCTCCTGGAGGCCGCCGCCCCGCCGCGGCGAGGCGCCCCTCACGACCACTTGGGGGGAAGCTGTTTTAAGAAAAGCATCCGGAAAGGCGTTGCCGGCGTTTTGGGTCGGCACTTTGAATACCGCTATTCTGCCCAGCCAGTCTCGTGCCGTGGCTTCTGTAGCCATGTCTCCCGCTAGGGTAAGGAGGGCCTTGAAGCTTCTATCCTGAAGCAGCATTGTCACCGCATGATGCCGCTCAAGATCTACGCTCGGGGAAGGAATTGCGGTAAGGAGCGCAGTTCCGTACTGGGCGCGGGCAATATCTGCGCCGATGATAACCTTGGCCACCGCCACCGCTCGAGTAACTTCCGCTAATCCTCCGGCAAAATTCGCATGCTCACTAGTGAGGAAGATAGCCTGAAGCGCATTAACCCCTTGGGAGCGCAGGTATGGCACGACTATGTGGCGGGCAGCCTCCGCGGACGCTGCATTTACCAAGAAGTGCCTGCCACCGAGGGTCAAGTGTATCGCCTCTGCTTGACCGAGCGACAGAAAAGTCATCGTTGTACTGCTGTCATTGATAATAGTTGGCAGCACAGCTACGGCTAGTAGTGCAACCAGCAAGAGAGCCACGACACCGCGGTGCACTTGCCGAAAATAAACCATCATAGCCACTATACCGTAGAAGATGGCCACGAGGAAGAGAGGCATGGCCACGAGATAAAAGGTCGCGAAGGGCAAGTTAGCTACTACACTGACAAACCAGGAGGCTAGGAGCGAGGCGAGGGAAAATACCCCTCTAACTAGCCAACCGATACCAGGCACCCGACCCACAAGGCCCACTAAGAAAGCAGCATATAAAAGCACACTAGAGAAAGGAACGAGAACCAAGTTAGAGAGCAGGCCATAAACAGGCCAAGCGTGAAAGATATTGACAATGATAGGTAACGTAAAGAGCTGGGCCGCGAGGCTAGCCGCAACCAAGTAGCGGAGGTATTTCGGCCCCGATAGCAATTTCAAAAAAATCGGAGTCAACAGAACAAGTCCCGCAGTGGCACTAAACGACAGGAGGAACCCCGCATCCATAATTGCGTCCGGTGAGATAAAAAGCATGACCGCCCCCACCAAAGCCAACAAATGCACGGGGTCGCTCTTGCGTAGCGCAATGTTGGCTATGGCCACCAAAGCAAAGGTCAAGGCGGCGCGCCAAGCGGAAAGACTCTCGCCAACTAAGAGGGCGTAGACTATGGCCAGACAACCCGCCCAAAAATACGCCGTACGATAGCCTACGAAGCGGCGCAACAGCAAGTAGCCCGCACCGGCAAATATGGTGATGTGCGTGCCCGATACGGCCAGGACATGGCTAACCCCCGCTACACGCCAATTTTCTCGTTCGGCAGCGGGCATGGTGCCTCTGTCACCAAGGACGAGGGCACGGGCTAGCCCACGTGGTTCATCTGCCAGTTGGGCCATGTTACTGCGCACAAAAGCACGCATCAGACTGATTAACCCGGGGCGAAATCGGGCCATGACCTTTAGTTCATCGGCAAAAAAATGTCCGGCAATACCCTGCCGCTCTAAGAAGCCCCCATAATCGACCTCGCCGGGATTGAGCGGTGCCGCTGGCCGCTTCAATTCGCCTGCCAACCTAAGAACCTCGCCTTCGCGCCAAGGAACACGAGAGTATAGCTGTAACCGAAAACGCTGTCCGGGCGAGTCGACCGCTACCAAACCGCGGAACAGACCGCTGGTAATTTGCACTGGGTCATGCAAAGCGCGCCCGGTTATTTGCTGCCGGCCTGACAAAGTTGGCATTTCGGGAACATAAAAAGTTCTGAGATAGCCACCGGTGATGAGGACTGCCAGCAAGAGGGAAAGGATTAGTCCCCGTCGCAGTGTCACCAAGGTCACAAAAAATGCGGTTACTGCGGTCAATGCCACCACCAACCAAAAAACGTGGTTCATTCCGAGCGCTATCCCCAAGACAGCGCCCAAAGAAAGCATCAGGACTGCGCTCAAAAAAACACCCCCACCACCAATCAATTCTCTGGCGGCGGGGGAAACCCTGCCCTATGGTCTAAAAATACCGGCTGGGATCATGGGCTGTGGGTATTCTACAAGTCGAACAATGTTTTCTTCACGACCGGTTGTTGCATTGATAAAGATTAGAAACTTCTCCGTTCCTCGTTGTACAGCAAACTCGTAGCACAGGACCTCCCGGCCTTGTCGGTCAAAGATAATGACGCGCTGCACACCATTGACGAGGAGATCGGGGTTGAGTCCGGCCTTAGCTTGGGCAATACCCATCTGCCCGACGAAATTCCCCCGCTCGCGATGGTACATCACGAAACCATTACCCTCATAGCTAAGCACCTCACCATTGTCAAGCGCAACCCTGACACGGAGGAGATCAGGGTAGAACAAGATACCATCCTCAGTGTAACAAAATGTAAAGATGGCCGTGTTGCCCCCTATTTCGACCCCCAGCAGCTCCAGATTCATGAGGTTCCGCTCGGCCAAAAACAGTTTTGCGCGCTGCTCTGCTACGCCCACTTCTATGACCGCAGCCCTAGGCTCGCGTTCACTAAACATTTGAAACACTCGCCCGCCGTTACGCACTACCTCAATCGTGGTGTGGCGGTTGGCATCGACAGGATGAGCGAAAACGAAACTAAAATGAGGCAACTCGGCCTCCACAACCTCCACTTGGCTGACGAGCCGCAAGTCAGCACCGAGGTGGCGGAGAAAGTCACGGGCGGTTTTTTCTGCTACGCCAGCCGACACGCTTTCGGCAGTCACGGCGAGGGGAGCAGGGCGAGCCACGTTAACATGTTCGCCAAAGGTAATTTCGGGAAATTGCTGGACTTGATCTTCTAGGGCGCGAAACTTGCCCAGCACCTGACTGTCCCGCGGCGCTCGGTCGTTTAAGGTGCGTATCTCAAGGTCGGTCCAGCGCATATTGTCCCTGAGGACTGTCGCCTGCACCGTGGCAACCGTATTGGCCATATCCCTGGCCTGGGTGCGGAGCATGGACAGCACCTGCCGATCTTCTGCCGTCGGCAAAGTGCCGCGAGAAGCAATGGAGAACACTGCATCCCCGATGCGGGCCAAGAATAGCTCAGTATTTTCTAGGTTTGCGACGCCTAGGGGCACCTGCCCTAGATTTGTCTGGGCCACATAGGCCTGCCGCCAGACAGCGGCTAAGCGTATCATGGCCTGCTCCTCCGTACCGGCGACTGCGGCCTTAGCTAGCTCGGCGTCGATTGCACTTAAGTTAAATGCTAAATCATGGAATGCGCGCTGGTATGTGTTTTCCAGCCTCGTTAAGAGTTGATTCTTGACCCTCGTTTGAGAAAAACCCCAATACAAGCTGGCCGCCACTACAACAACAGCCAGCATACCCGCCACCCATACTGCTCGTCGCACAGTATTACCCCCTTGCTCACCGATTAGCGTAGAAACCGATGCCTACCAATGGTCTTGATGTAAGGCCGCGTCCATATCCAGGCTGATGTCGCGGTGCGCGGGTTAAAATAGTAAAGCGCTCCCCCGCTCGGGTCCCATCCGTTGACAGCTAGTTGCGCCGCGCGATAGGCCTCGCTGCCAGGTGTTAAATAGAACTGTCCATCCGCCACAGCCGTAAAAGCCAATGGCTGGTAGATTACCGCGCTGATCGTATTAGGGAATTTTTGGCTGCGGAGGCGGTTAAGTATGACCGCGGCTACCGCCACCTGCCCTTCAAAGGGTTCTCCCCGCGCCTCACCGTAGACAGCGCGCGCCAGGAGGTGCATGCCATTGCGGTCGACACCGCCCTGCGGTGTAACGGCCGCAGTTCGGTCTGGGGCTGGCACAGCACGGGGTGCACGTATACCGAGAGCGGCAAAAGTTAGTGGGCCGACAATGCCAGTAATTGGCAAGCCATTGCGCCTCTGGAAAAACTGTACTGCTGCGAGAGTCTGTGCCCCGAAAAGGCTGCTAATCGGGCCAAAATAATAACCCCAACGCAGGAGCCTCCGCTGCACCTCCGTGACATCTGGCCCCCTATCACCTTGGCGAAGATTTCGTGTTCCTGGCACCTGGGCCTCAGCTAGAGTAGGCACCACTACCAGCACAAAAACAAGAGCCAAGGCGATGGCCAGAGCAACCATTCTTTTGCTCTGCATTTCAATCACCTCTGCTCATAGCATGACCCAAGCCTCTAATTTCATTCAGTTGCAGCCCAACAGCCTATGGAGCGTTACCTAGCGCACGCGAACGAGATCCTTCAAGCCTTCAAATGTCTTCGTTCCAATGCCGCCAACCTTCATGAGGTCTTCCGGGGTGACAAAGGCCCCCTGCTGCTGACGAAAGGCAATGATCGCAGCGGCCTTTGTTGGGCCAATACCGGGCAGGGTCTCAAGTTCGGCCTGGGTCGCGGTATTAACATTGAGACGAGGATTGCTTGAACCGCCCGGTGCAGGGGTAGACGTTGCCATCCCTTGTTCACCACGACGAAAAATGTGCAACTGCTCACCGTCACTAAGCACTCGCGCTAAATTAGTGCGTTCGAGATCCGCATCCGCCTGTGCGCCCCCTGCAGCTTCGATAGCAGCAACGGCGCGACTGCCCGTGGCCAAGGTGTAGACGCTAGGGCGAGCCACAGCACCGGTGACATGCACCACCACGAGGGATGGTTCCTGGGCAGGCAAGGGTTCTGTCTTGCTTTGCGGAGCATCCACATAGACTACCTCGGGGCTGGCTTGTAATTGCACATAAAGAAAAACATTCATGCCGAGCGACAAAACCAAGCCACAAGCTAAGGCGATAACCACTGCGCGTGACACACCAAGCACCTCGTTCTCTGAAAATTCTTCTGGGCACAATTGTACCAACAATTACCCTATCTTTCAATGAAGTCAGGAAAACATTAAAAACCCTCTGCTAGAGCAGAGGGTAGCGAGAGGCTTCGGCTATGCCCTTCTTGTGTCTGCTATACGCTGCTATGTCAAGGGTTTTGGGCTGTCATCCGAACGTATGTTCTGCCGCTTTCCGCTCACTTTTGCTGGCTTCCGTTAGATCTTTTGTTAGAACTCGTGCTCGACACAGTGCTTGATATCGTAGTGTCTTCGCCACACCCCCAGGGTCTGTGCCGTCGTAATTGACACTCCCCGTTGTTTCATGTACCCACTATACAGCCGCACCGTATCTAGTACAATCAAGTATCGGCACCTTATATCCCCATAGGGTAAAACGAGGGGTTTCACGGTGCTGCTCGATAAAAGTCTCCGGGAAAACCCAGAGACCCTTGATAACACTGGAGCCGATAGTGGGGCTTGAACCCTCGGCCTGCTGATTACGAATTGTAAGAGGCTCGTTTCAGGTGGTATCCAATAATGGTCTTTGGTGGCGCAGAGTGTGTGATGCGAAGGCTTTTTAGGTTGCTAGATGCTCTTGGAGACCATTCATTTCATACAATGTCGGTGGCGTTGCTGTCAAAATTGCTGTCAAAATTACCGCTACTGAAGATAAACACTTTCCTTGTGCTTCATGCGGTATTGTTGACAACGAGCCTCCGTCGGCCCGGGTTGGGCATCAACGCTTTAGGTTGCTACCGGTAAGCGAACTGCTGTTAACGAACTGTTCCGAGGGAATTTTACACACTAATATAGACTTTACTCCATTCCCTGAGCTACCTAACCAGTCATTGTTTAATAACCCTACCTTGGTCGCCATGACCCACAAAAGGGAGTAGCGACTTTTTTTGAAGCGTTTATAGCTACGCCGCGCCCAAGGAAATATGGGGATCAAGAGCGCTCTTCTACCTTGGTGCTCGAACGCCTAAATAGTCTATAAGCGCGGCCTGCAAGACTTTAGAGAAGTTTACGCCCTCGGCCTCAGCGAGCTCCTTAAGCCACGCAGGTATCGTCAAGTTGGTCTTAACCGCCCTGTTGTCAAGTTCGTTTTTTACCAGCTCAGGGAAGACCGTCACCGGAGCCACTATATACCCCTCTGCCGTATCGGGGTCAACATGCGGCTTCTTTGAGGGAGCGGGCAGCACATCGCCATCTTTCTCCATGCCGTAGACGTGAAGCCCCAGCGCCTCAGTAGCATTCTCTTGGGCTTGCTCAAAGTCTTTGCCCGAGCTCACGCACCCCGGGAGATCAGGGAAGTACACGCCGTAGCCCTCGGCTGTGGGCTCAAACACTGCAAAATAGGTTAGTCTGCGCATCTGCACTACCTCCTTTTGTTCTTTGCCCGACAAAAGCTATCATTTTAGCCCCGCCTGCTTGAGGATGCTGTTTAGTGTTCCGGGCGGGATATCGCCTGAGTGGTCTGGCACTGTGACTTTCCCTTTTTTCGACGGGTGCTTTAACTGTATGTGAGAACCTCTGGTCCTATTTTCAACCGCGCGCCATCCGTCCTTGTGCAGCAGCTTAAGTATCTCCCGCATCTTCAATGCGTTCCCTCCCTACGTCTTAATTATGCGCACATATTATGCGTATGTCAATACTATTCCGCCAACCGACATTTACCCCGTTAGTTTGACAACCCCTCATTGATAGGAGAAACCAGAGACCCTTGAAGCGTAAGGCTTTAAGGGGTAAATTTTTTCTGTTTTTGTTTCTTTTAAACGTATAGCATTGTATAGGATTGTTATAATATAGGTATCTAGTAGTTCGCGGGGGGGGCTAACCTGAACCTTAAACAATCGCCTAGGGAAAATGGTAGAGTCTATCTTTCTATTGAAAAGGGCTATCGCGATCAGGCGACCGGCAAGCCCAAAGCTAAGACGATCAAATCCCTTGGGTACTTAGATGTTCTGCAAAAAGAATACGCTGACCCCATCGCGCACTTCCAAGAAGTTGCCCGTAAGATGACTGCGGAAGACACGGCGAAGAAGAAGCTGACTCTGACCGTAAATATGGAGGAGACGCTGCCTATGAATGCCGAAGGTCGAAAAAACTTCGGCTATGCTGCTATCCTTAAAATCTATCACGAGCTTTCACTGGACGATTTCTTTAAGAACAAGGCTAGGCATGAGCCTTTTAAGTACAATACCAATTCGATAATGATGCTGCTTACAACCTCAAGATTGCTGTCTCCGGGTTCTAAGAAAAAGGCTTTCGAGGAAAAGGGTAGATATTTTGAGCGCTTTGACTTCTCTCTGGCGGATGTGTACCGCGCTCTTTCCCACTTTGCCAAGGTCGCTACGGAGTGCCAGCGCTACTTGCACGAGCAGATAGCGACCAAGTACGGTCGAAACACCAGGACGATCTACTACGATGTGACGAACTTTTACTTCGAGATTGATGAGGCTGATGACAGGCACAATTCTATTGTTCAAATGGGGCTCGCCATGGATGCAGATGGCATTCCCCTCCACTACGAGTTGTTCCCCGGAAACAAGCTCGACAAAGAGACTTTCCGCTCGGTAATCGGCGAGGTCAGAAAAAAATACGACACGGGGAGAGTTGTGGTGGTGGCGGACATGGGGATCATCACCGGCGACAATATTTATTACCTGACTGGCGGGAAAAACCTGAACGGATATGTCTTTAGTTTCTCCGTTCGTGGCGGCTCCGGTACCTTTAAGGACTACGTGCTTAACAGTGCCGATTATGTCGAAACCGATGGCCGGCCAGCTAAAGAAGATGCCGACTTCAAGATGAAGAGTCGACGGATTGCCCGGGACATTAACGTGACCCTAAGTAGCGGCAAAACGGCAAAGAAGACTGTGTATGAAAAGCAAGTGGTATTCTGGGCCAAGAAGTACGCCGACAAGGCTAGGGCACAGCGGGAGGAACTCCTCAAGAAAACGAAAGCACTAGAGGCGGATCCGCAAAAATACACCTTGGCCACCTCCTATGGAGCGGCCAAATACCTAAAAAACCTTGAAGTTGACACGGAGACAGGCGAGATACTTCTGGCCACCCTGCGCCCGCAATTTGATTCAGATGGCTACTACGCCATTGTCACCAGCGAACTCGACATGTCTGATACGGAGGTCATCGAAACCTACCGTGGACTGTGGGAGATTGAAGAGACCTTTCGCATCACAAAAAGCACGCTCGAGGCGCGCCCAGTATACGTTTCGCGAGAAGACCGCATCGGTGCCCATTTTCTAACTTGTTTTTTAGCTCTGGTGATACTGCGGTTAATCCAGAAAAAAATAGCCCACCGATTCTCGGCGGCAAAGATTCTAGAGTGCCTAAACAGCATCGCCTGTTCTAACGAGCAGGAGAACATCTACCTGTTTGATTACCGCAGCGAAATTTCAGACGTCTTAGGGAACTCTCTCGGCATTGACTTCACCAAGAAAAGGCTTCGTCTAGGCGAGGTAAAAAATATTTTAGCAACGGTCAAAAAATGAAGAGAGAACGGTACTAGCCCTCATGTGCCGGCGCTACAGCGTCCCATCTACCGGCGCGGCAATTCCATAGGTAGCGGCGTGACATGGCACGCCGACCCTCCCAGGTCGTAACCATGATGGAGTGACCACATCGAGTAGGAGGGGGTGATTAACCCCCGTCCTCTCACACCACCGTACGTACCGTTCGGTATACGGCGGTTCATGAAACACTACGGTGCCTTGCTCGGTCCCGCAGGTGTAGCGCCTGGTTTGTGCCGGGTAAGAGCTCTGCGCTCTCACAGTACCCTGTGTATTCACCACTTCTTCCTGTGAGGAGCCCCTATTAAGGGTTTTCTGCTGTCCTTGCGCTTTCCTCGAACTTGCCATTTGCTCACCTCGTTTCATGTTCGGCCCTTCCCCGCAA
>JAGXSS010000066.1 GCA_018334055.1 Peptococcaceae bacterium | reverse complement strand
GACGACGTACAGGCCATATAGAGAGCCCCTGTCTTGGAGGGATTGTCTGCAAGAGTTGCAGGTTAACAAAGAAAAGCAATTTGACCCGCTAGTGGTGGAAGCTGCTCTAGAACTCTGGCAAAAATGGGCAGGCAACCGGCATGATCAAAAAACCCCACCTGTAATGGAAGGAACGATAAAAACATGTTCCTGAAACGGGAAGCAGAATCCATGTGAGGCGATGGGTATGAGCAAGAATAAGGGGAATAGACTCTAAAATTAGGGGTTTAAACCGCAAAGCAGGGGATGGGAATTAATATAATGATTCCACTAATGAGCTGCTCAGGTAGTCAGCCGGAAGCTGAAAGTGCTAGAGTGGATAAGCCGGTGAAGTTTGTTTGAAATAATAAAAAGGAGAAGTCTATGTTAATAAAATTATTGCTAACAACTGACAGATGTGTACCAAATATGTTCGAGAAGTAATTGACAATTATTATCAATACAAGTAAAATGCTTCCTGGAAACATTTTTTAAAAACTCTATATTGATAATGATAATTAATATCGAATTAATAATGAGAGGGACTTGTGATTAGATGATAAAAGTGACATTTTTTAGCAGATGGCCGAAATAAAAAAATATCTATGGTTAAATCCCGTTATTGAATTAACTCTAGGTAAGGAGTACTCTTCTATGGTCCGAAGGATAGAGGGTTGGGGCTATAACCTAGTCAATTTCCCTTCAGCCCTTATGCTTGTGAAAGAGGCCTATAGAAAGCAGTATCTGGAAAATAAGCCTAGCCTGCTCATTGATTCCAGATGTCCAAAGGTTGTAGAGCTAGTTAAGGAAGAATATCAGCAATTGATCAGCTATTTAGCACCAATTGAACCAATCCTGACTACTTGCGCTCAGGGCTTGTATGAAGAATATATCAAGCCAAATCCTCTTTCGGCCAGGCTGATCATGGTCACCCCATGTACTGATTTTGTTGCTTACGGCGCGAAAAAACTTCCAGGCCAGGTACGATTTATAACCTGGAAGGATTTTCTTAGGGAGATAGATGAGCGGTCGAGCTTTTCGCGATCAGTCATATCACCCGTGCCCTTGGGCTTCTTCGATGGAATGGGAATCCCAGTTGTGAAGGTTAGTGGTGCAAAAGAGATTACATCTTTGCTTGCCGCCACTATCCCGAAGACAGATAGCGGATATATTCTGGAAATACTTTATTGTCCTCAGGGTTGCCACAATGGCGATGGCTTTCATGATTCCTGCGGTGAAGCGGATTAAGCTGAGTGATGCTAAAGAGGTTTAAGGCAAATGAATCATAGACTTATTGAAGGACTTTGTCTCCCTTTTTTTATAGTGGCTTTTTGGTTTATTGGATCAGGACTGGAGCTATGGAACGAATTCATTATCCCATCGCCTCAGAAAACCTGGCAGTCGGCCCAATTTCTCCTGAGTGAAGGAATCTTGACAAGTCATGTTTTGGTTAGCTTGTACCGAGTATTTGCCGGATTTCTCCTGGCCTTTTTCCTAGCCTTTCCTTTAGGTATCCTTACGGGGATGAAGCCCAAAGTGTTAGGCTACCTGGAACCAATTCTTGAATTAATCAGGCATATTCCGCCATTAGCAACTGTGCCCATGCTTATTCTCTGGTTTGGGATAGGAGAGACCCCTAAGCTTGTAATCATTATTTTAACAACATTCTTTCCAATTTTTTTGAACACCTTGAACGGTGTGGTTCATTGTGATAAAAAGCTGCTGGAAGTTGGGCAGTCATTTGGTTTTAACAGCCGGGATAAATTTATGAAAATAATACTGCCGGCTTCCCTGCCAAATATATTAATTGGCATGAGAATAGGGCTTGGTTATAGCTGGAGAGCCTTAATGGGTGCTGAATTGATTGCCGCATCGGCAGGGATTGGTTTCATGATAAATGAGGCTACTCATCTGTCCCGGCCAGATATTATCATTGTGGGCATCTTGACAATCGGCATTATCGGAACAGTAAGCGACCATTTATTCTTTAGAATTCTTCATCGCTTTGTTCCCTGGAAAGACGAAAAGGAGGTGCAAAATGGCGGGGGTTAATATTGTAGGGCTAAGCAAGCAATATACTATCGGCGATCATAGTTTTTACGCCCTCAAGGATATTGATTTAAACATAGATGATGGCAGTTTTACAACTATAGTGGGCAAAAGCGGCTGCGGCAAGACCACTTTGTTGCGTCTTTTGTGCGGTCTTGAGAAACAGACGGAAGGAACCATCGACTTTACTAGTGGAAAAGAAACATGCAAAACAGCAAAAAGAGTGGGCATCGTCTTTCAAGAGCCTCGGCTGATGCACTGGTTAACGGTTAAGGAAAATATCCTTTTTTCCCTTTGCCGGGAAACAAAAAGTGCCGAGAAAGAGGAGCTGGCAGAAAAATACCTGCAAATAATGGGCCTTGCTAAATTTAAGGATGCATATCCTTCGCAGATTTCCGGAGGCATGGCCCAGCGGACTGCCTTGGGACGCACCCTTTGTTATGATCCAGAGCTTATTCTCATGGATGAACCTTTTGCAGCTCTGGATTACTTCACCCGCAAAAATCTTCAAGAGGAAATGGTAAACCTTTTTCTTGCTTATGGGAAAACAATTATCTTTGTGACTCATAATGTAGAGGAAGCCCTATTTCTGGGGCAAAAGGTAGTTATTGTGGAAGGAGGCAGAATAATACAAATTATCCCCGTAGATTTTCCCTATCCCCGTTCCTATACTTCTCTTAAAAGCCTGGGTATTCTGGAGGAAATAATACAAACCATTAATTACGGTCAAAAAAGCAGTTCTTTAGCCGGATAGATTGTATGCTTTTAAAAAAATGAATTAGGAGGTTTTGTCAATGATTAAAAAAACAAAGCTTTGGCGTCTTATAGCCGTATTAACACTTGGTCTGATGACGATATCTATTTTGAGCGGCTGCGCCCCTGCGGATAAAGCTGAAAAAGTAGAAAAAATCAACATTACCTACGTGAAATCACCGCTAAATGTACCTTCTATTATCCAAAAAAGTCAAAATATGCTTGCAAGCGAATTTGGCAAGGATAATATTGAAGTTGCTTTCCATGAAATAACTGCCGGTCCGAAGCAGACACAAGCCTTAGCCGCAGGCTCCTTGGATATTTTGAATGCTCTTGGTGCGACTTCAGCAATTTTAGCTGCAGCCAATGGTGTAGATTTAAAGATAATAAGTATTTTTAGTCGTGCGCCGGAGGCTTTTATGATTATTTCCAAAACACCCGATATTGATGAACCTGCTGACTTAAAAGGCAAAAAAGTAGGCGGTCCTACAGGCACAGTGCTGCACCAGCTGCTAATGGCAGCCTTAACAGCTAATAGCCTTACAGCACAAGACATTGAATTCGTTTCTATGGATATTCCATCAGCAGTGGCAGCCATGCAAAATGGCAGCATTGATGCTGCCTTGGCTGCCGGACCTGCTTCACTCCGTGCGCTGAACGCCGGAGCTCATATCGTTACTACAGGGGAAGGATTGGTGGAAGGGGCCATAGTGGTTGCGGTGCGTGGAGAATTTCTCAGAAAACATCCAGATTTAGTAAAACGTTTTAACAAAGTACATCAGGAAAGCTTGGCTTTTATTAAAAATAATCCGGAAGAAACTTATCGGCTGACTGCTGAGGAAACTGGCCTTTCGGTTGAAGATGTGAAAAAAATGTTTCCATGGTATGACTTTAATCACGAGATTAAACCATCTGATATTGAAGAGATGAAAAAGACGCAGGAATTCTTAATCAAGAATGGGATGCTTACCAATTCCATTAAAATAGAAGATTTAATTGTTACCCTAAAATAATGGGGCAGGATATGCTGGCTGTCAAAGATAAGGATACCATTCTTCATATCTCATACGAGGATATGATCAAATATCATGGGAGGCAGTATCTTGGAGGGGTGGCTCTGGCCTACAAGATTATGGAGCTGTCCTTTCGTAGGCTGCTGCCTAATGGTGTACCCGAACGGGACCTGATCAGCTTTTTTTCAGGTTTAGGAGAAAACGGACGGGGTGTAATTGATGGGCTGGAAATGGTGACCAGGGTCAAGTCCAGGAACCGCCTCAATATCGATAATAGTAAATTGGAGCACCATCCCGGAGCTCTTGCTCCTAACGGAGGACGCTACTATTTTGAGCTGACTTACGGGCAAAATACGATATGCTTAGCCTTGAAAGATGGGTTGCTGCCGGAGGAATTTCTTGTTCTTTCTAAAAAGGCCCTTAGCCAGGGTCTGAACAATAGAGAGGCCTGCAGACTACAGGAACTAAAAGAAGAATTGGCTGCCTTGATTATGACTAAGAAACCGGAAGAACTTTTTAAACATAGCTTATAGCAGCAGTTGTCAAGGGGACCAGTTGTCAAGGGGACCCAGTTGTCAAGGGGACGGGGTTGTTGGCACATATTGACACCCGATTCTGTCAATGGTAGTATCGACTTTTACACCAAACCCACTAAAAAAAAGCCGTAAACCCTTTATATAAGGGCGAAGCGGCCTTTGTATTTTGTCATAAACATGTAGAGTAAAACCTCATTTTTTGACTTGTACCAAAAATTTTTTTATATACAAAAGACGGAGTCTTTTATTAGTAAAATCAATTCCCAGCGCTTCCCCAATAACATCAGAAATCTCACTTTTGTAATCGAACAAGGAAATGTAAGAGGAAATGTAAGGGTCAGGTCTATATTTTTAACATTACTGCTCTTATAACTAATTGGGAACATTCCTGTCCCATTCAAGAAGCAAGAAGCTAGAAGCAGGAACAAGAAGAAACAAGAAACAGGAGGCATGATGGGTAAACGGCTTTGATCCCCAAACATTCCGGCTCCAACCTCCTACCTCCAACCTCCTGCCTCCTGAATGGTGTGTCCCCATTTATTAGTACGGCTTGCCGAGGCAAAATGCAGTCCTAGATGCTAGATGTCCGGCTATTTCTTTTTGTGTGCATCCATTTTTCTCTAGCACTTCTCCGCGCCGTATATGACAGCACCAGCAGAGGAATGATAAACGGTAGTTAGGTGTATTTTTCTTAGAGGTCTAATTTGCGGAAAGGAAAATTGTGTTGGATAACGAAATACTACATCAAGTAGAAAGATGGGCTTTGACAGGCCTTAGGGGGAGAGGCATCGCAAGGCTAGCTATCTAAAGTCTAGAATGGAGGTTAAAAACGTGAAAAAAAGAATAATTATTTTGTCTCTGTTAATAGCGGTTGTGGCGATTACGTTACTAGCTGGCTGCCAAAATGAGGCCAGAGTTTACA
>JAGXSS010000065.1 GCA_018334055.1 Peptococcaceae bacterium | reverse complement strand
CCAAAACCTTCCTGCGATACTTAGGACACCAGACCACATGGTACTTGCAAGAGTACACAACGTTGTTGTTCGACTTGAATTTAGTGTTCATATATGTATTATGCTACATATTTCTATATTATACAATCAAAAGATTTAAACCTATTGAAAAACATCGAGTTTTCCAATAGGTTGTGCCTTATATCCCCATAGCTGAAGCAAGGGGCTTTACGGCACTTTCGGTAAGTATCAAAGACATCCAGCCGGGCGACAGGATTGCCGGCCTCTTAGTTGCGTCCGTGGAATACGTTGATGACCATGACTTTGCGGTCCGCTTCACGGGACGGCTGAGGCTTAGCGGCAGTTTTATTCATAATCCTCCTGACGACTATGTTGCGGGGGTGGTCTTTTCCGCTGATGAAAAGTCGCTGCAGAAACTCCCACGTTTCATAGAGGATACAAGGGACCCAGGCGCTTTTACACTCGATCAACCCGCAAAGTTCGCACCGCCAGGCTCACGGGGCACGGCAACGGTAATCATTGATCAGTACCGGCTCGTCCACCGTCAGATGGGCGCAATGAATTCGGCTCGATTGGTTCGATTGGTACAAAAAGGACCATAGATCTGTATAACCAGCATTTTATTCCACCACCGATATCTCGGTGCAGGTGTACCATGAAAAAGCACGCACGGCACCCTTTCCATCCTGGAGCACTATCCCGTACTCGTCAAAATCTTTCACCACGCCGATCCATTCCCGCACGGTATTGTTGCTGTAGTTGACGATAAGCCGCACCTTGCTATCCCCAATTTCATTTAGCCAGTTTAACATGTTCTTCGCCTCCTCCAATCATTAGTTCCCGTAGCGTAACAACGCCCACATCTATTGTTACGCCTACCGGTGTGATTAGTTTCCTCGCGCCAACATTTCGACCACTCTAAACTCAATCGGCCCCATGAGAGGAAACACTTCGCGCGTGTCTTGCTCCCGGGGCGGCAAGGGCAATTGTTGGCGCTCGGTGTAAGCATGGTGTCACTAATCATTAATGCCGACATGGTGACGAAGGTCATCGCATCGGCGATGCGGTTGTACAGGAAAACAAATTCGCATGTCGAATTAAGCCTAGCAACAAGGACGAAGGAGGATTGCCAGTGACCCTCTCCCTGAGGTGGCAAGTGCTCATCCTAGTGCTCGGCGTGACAATTGTTTCACTAGCGATTGCCGGACTTTTTATGCACCAAGCATTGTCCAATACCCTGCGCCACCACATTGGCCTACAAGCTTTAGGGGTCGCACAGGCAGTGGCTGAAATGCCGCTGGTCAAAGCATGGGTCGGCCAGCCCGGCGGGGAAGTTTACATCCAGCCATTGGCCGAGAGCATTCGCCTGCGCACCGGTTTTAGTATTCTTGTGGTTATCGACACAAATTCAATTCGGTATGCCCACCCTGTACCGGAAAGAATCGGGCAGAGGTTTGTGGGTGGTGACGAAGGTCGAGCTTTGCAGGGAGAAGAGTACATTTCACAGGCCATGGGCACCCTTGGCCTGCAGCAGCGTGCTTTTGCCCCCATACGCGATGATGCCGGCATAATCATAGGAGCGGTAGTCGTAGGGGACCTTATGCCGCAGATTGACGCCCCGCTCGGACGAATGCGCACCGCCATGTACACCCCCTTAGCCCTAGGCTTGGCAGTAGGTAGTCTGGGAGCTGTGTTGCTCAGCGCCCATATCAAAAAAACACTTTTCGGCATGGAGCCGAACGAAATCGCCGCAGCATTGCAAAGCCGTGAGACCATATTACAATCCGTACGCGAAGGGATTGTTGCTGTAGATAAAGATGGCCACATCACCTTGCTTAATGATGTGGCACGCCGTTACCTTGAAGTAGGCGATGATGCTATCGGCAAACCTGTGGATACAGTAGTGAAAACCACTCGCTTGCCATCTCCGGCCTCATCCAGCTAGAACGTTACGACGAGGCACTAGAGTACATTCATGGAGTTAGGGAAAAACAGGACGCATTAGCCAGCGAGGTCTGCATGCGCATTATTGACCCTGGCATTGCGGCGATTGTCATCGGCAAAATTAATCGTGCCAAAGAACTAGGCATAAAGTTAGAGTTGGCGAGCGACAGCCACCTCGAGCCGGTACACACTGAATTACGTCAGGCCTTAACTGCGGTCATCGGCAATTTGCTTGATAACGCTTTGGAGTCGCTTGCGGCTCACCTCAGAGACAGTCCGTACGTTTCAGTGCGCATAATGCAGCGCCACCCGAACATCACTGTGGAAGTGGTGGACAATGGCCCCGGCATCCCAGAAGACCTTCTTGACCAGATATTTGAGTTTGGCTTCTCTACAAAAGCGGAAAAGAACAGGGGCTTGGGCCTGTCTATCATCCATAATATTGCGGGGTCTCATATCGGCAATGTCCAGGTTTCCTCGACACCTGGCCAAATCACCAGTTTTATAGTCACACTCACGGACACTCAGCATCAAAAAGAGGGGTAGATAATGGAAATACGCGTGCTTGTTGTTGATGACGACCCCTATGTAGCCCATCTCCATGAGCAGACTGTACGGTCGCTGCCACGCTTTCATGTTGTGGGAATTGCGCGAAGCGGAAAACAAGCTCTAGCTTTAGCCAAAGACTTAAAACCAGATCTCGTCATTCTTGATATCTATATGCCTGAGGTCGATGGCATAGAAACCCTCAAGCAACTCCGCGCACTTCGTTACCCCACCGATGCCATTCTCATTACAGCCGCTACGGAAGCAAAAAAATTGCAAGAGGCGGTACGTTATGGGGCTTTAGATTTCATTATCAAACCCTTTAAGCTACAAAGATTAATAGAGGCACTGCAGAACTATGCGGCAAGATTTGATTTGCTCCATTCAAATGAATACCTTTCACAATCTGATATCGACAAAACTATGCGCCAAGATGAATTGACCGCCAGCGCGGATTTGCTAATTCTTCCTAAAGGACTAAACGAATTAACCTTAGGGATGATTTCTGGATGGCTAAAAAAACAAAAGGGACCGCTGACCGCAGAAGACATGGCCGCATGTTCTGGCGTCTCGCGGATAACGGCCCGGCGCTATCTTGAGCACCTTATAGCCACAAACCAAGCTAGAGTTGAGTTGTCTTATGGTGCCGGGCGACCCTCCCGAATGTATTTTAGCTTGAGTTGAAGGGCCGCCCAGCCCTGGTGTGAGGGTTAATTTTCTTGTCCTTGAGAATCTCAGCAGCGACAGCGATTTCTTCGACCCTAGTTCAAGATAGGCAGTCTCGGCACCCATCTCCACTGCCATATTACAGAGCACCATGCGCTCACTCATGGACATGCTCTCCACAAAGACGGGCGGTTTAGAGCCACCAGCCTTGAGACAATGCCTGACTTATTTAATAAATTTTACATTCTTGGCTATTTCGGCTACTATTTTCTCTTTGCGCTCATGAAAGATTGTTTTATTCTGTTCAAACAGGTTGTTTCCTTGCGTGTCTATAGACACAATGAGCGGCCCAAAACCCTTAACGCGCGAAATCCACAGCGCTTCGGGCATGCCAAGGTCCGCCCATTCAACGCCTTCTATTTCTTCGACTTGTGTGGCGCCGAGCACAGCACACCCACCTGGGAACACGCAGTGAAGTGCTTTGTGCTCTTTACACGCTGCCGCCGTCTTCGCCCCCATGCCGCCCTTGCCTACTACCAGCTTGACCCCAGTCTCCGCAATAAACTCTTGCTCAAACCGCTCCATCCGCATGCTGGTAGTTGGCCCAATTGAGATCATATTGTACTTATCCCCTTCTTGGGTGATGATCGGTCCGGCATGAAAGATCGCTCCCCCTACAAGATTAACCGGTAACTCTCTGCCTAACTCAATCAATCTGCGATGCGCCACATCGCGGCAAGTGACAATGTGCCCGTCAAGATAGACTATATCGCCGATTTTAATTCCCTCGAGGTCCTCGCTGCTAATAGGTGTTTTAAGAGTTTTTTTCATAGTGCCACCCCCGCATGGGACTTAATCTCATACGAATTGTCTTTTTTGAGCCGAATGGTACCTCTCCGATGAGCCCAACACCCGACACTGAGCCCAACAGATAAAGATGAGGGATGCCGCGCCGCCGATTCAACATGCACCCCCATGACAGTTGAATTCCCGGTCAGTCCCTGCGGACCGATACCGAGTTCATTAAGCCCTTTTTCCATCAGTTTTTCAAATTCTGCCCCTTTAGGATTGGGATGTGCTGTGCCTATGGGCCTCAAAATGGCCTTCTTAGATAAAATCGCCGCTATTTCCGCCGACCCTGCAATGCCTATGCCTATCAGCAGCGGCGGACAAGCATTAATGCCCCAATCCACCATGGTGTCAAAGACATACTTGACGATGCCTTCGTAGCCTGCTGATGGCATGAGGGTAATTGCCCTGCCGGGGAGGCTACCGCCTCCTCCCGCCATGTAGATTTCAATTTCGACTTCATCACCATCGTCGACTATTTCCCAATGCACATAGGGGATCTTTTCACCAATGTTATCGTTGGTGTTGACCTCGTCAAAAATCTGCACGGCATTGTGTCGCAGAGGCGAGTCAGTGGTCGCTATGCGCACGCTCTCTACTAAAATTCCATTTAGGCTGGCAAGCAAAGGAAATTTTGCCCCCGCTTTGACAAAAAAACTAATAACCCCCGTGTCTTGGCAAATAGGCCTATCCAGTTCAGCAGCTTTCGCCAAGTTGTCGAACATCGAATCGTAAATTGCCTTGGCTAAAGGGCTGTCTTCTGTTGCCCTCAATTCCGACAATTTGCCGACAATGTCATCCGGCAGTCTTTTTCCCACAACGTCAATAAACTTGGCCATGGTGTTGGTCATGATTTGCATTGATTCTGCGGACCTCATCTCGGAACTCCCCCTTACTGCGAAAATATCAGACTGGTCATGCTACCCAAAAAACGGCCAAATCAGTGGAATCAGGGCGACTGAAACGACGAACATAATCAAGACTAAGGGCAGGCCGACTTTGACGTAGTCCATAAATTTGAAATTGCCCGGGCCCACAACCAGCGTGTTGGGCGGAGTGCCTACGGGTGAGGCAAACGCACACGAAGCGGCTATGGCCACCGTCATTAGGACGGCTCGCGGGTCCGCACCCAGACCAGCCGCGATACTAATTCCGAGCGGCGCCATTAAAGCGGCTGCCGCAGTGTTGGACATAAACTGAGTCAAAAGAGCGACTACAATAAAAATAACCGCCGTCATCACATACGGACTGGCCCCTTGACCAACAAGGGCGATGACCGAATCAGCAATCATCTTGCCCGCACCCGATCTATCCAAGGCAGTCGCTAGCGGGAGCATGCCCGCAAAGAGAAACATGGTACCCCAATCGATGGATTTATACGCCTGCTTTTCTGTGACTACCCCCGTAATGACGAGGAGCAAGGCCCCGATAACGGCAGATACGTGCAGAGGTACCCCCAGCCTTCTTTCAGTCATCATGGCACCAATAGTTCCAGCGAAGATGAGTACGGACAGCCACTGCTTCCAAGGTGCTACCGCCGCATTAGTAGCACTTGCAGGCTTGCCGGTGATAACAGTTTCGGCAACTCCACTGGTGCGATCCGGTATCAGTTTATAACCGATGAACACCATGTAGAGGATGCCGATGATGGTGAGTGGTACCCCGATCATGCCAAACTCAAAAAAACCAAAGGTACCCAATTTAGCCCCTTCGAGTGCAGTGCGCGCAATTACATTCGGTGGGGTGCCTACTAAGGTGATCATACCCCCCAGCCCGGCGGCAAAAGCTAGCGGCATAAGCAATTTGCCGCGAGCTATACCAGCGGCGGTGGCAATGCCAACAGTAACTGGCAGCATTACGGCTACGGTGCTGGTATTAGATAAAGTGGCGGACATCGCTGCGGCAGCCACCATTACGGCAATAATCAGGCTTTTCTCACTCTTGCCAGCAATTCTGACGATGCTATCGCCAGCCTTCTTGGCCATGCCGGTTTCAAACAAGGCATTGCCGACGACAAACATACCACCAAAAAGTATAACCGCGGGATTGACCAGTCCGCTAAAAGCGTCAGCTACCGGCAAAACTCCCGTGAGGTACAGCAATACGGCCACGCTCATTGCCGTCACGGCTAAAGGGATGCGTTCAGTAACAAACAAAATTATGGCCACAGCCAAGAGCAGTAGCGTAATAGTTGCGTTATCCACGAAGCACCTTCTTTCAATATGCTTTTACTTTAATGATGGGGTAAGTGTTACCAACTACCAGCTAAGCAAGGGGTCCGCCCCTTTGACCGCAATCAAGGTGGCGGACCGACCACTTTATCCGTGTAACATGAGCAGGTAGGGCAAGCCTATACCCAGCAACAACACAAGGAAAATTACGCCAAAAATTGCGCCCATCAGCCAAAAGTCCTTGCGACTGATGTAACCACTGCCATAGTATACAGGCGCAGGACCTGTAGCGTACGGCGTGAGCACTCCCATCAAACCAAGGGAGTACGCTAATAACAGCGCGTAAGGCACTAGCGGGAAATCAGGAATAGCCGCACCCACGCCGAGAAAAACAGGCATTAGCGCGACAGCATGGGCGGTAATACTCGCGAAAAAGTAGTGTGTGATAAAAAATATGGCAACTAATACGACCACCATGAGATTGACCGGGAGACCGGAAAGCGCACCGGCAATGGCTTCGGCAAACCAGGGTACGATTCCTACACGCGTCAGCCCACCCGCTAAAGTAACCAGGGTGCCGAACCACACTAAGGCGTTCCAGGCCGGACGATTAGACAACACGTCATCCCAGCTGACCACACGCAACAGCAGCATCAGAGAAAACACTAGCAGGGCGACCGTTGTAGCATTGATCTGGTCGCGAGCAAAAATCCACAGGCCCAGCGCTAGGGCGCCGAGGAGCAACATGGTGATTTCGCGCAAAGTGAATTTGCCTATCTTTTTGAGTTCTGCCCCGGCCCAAGCGGGGACTTCGGCACTGATTTTGATGGTGGGCGGGTACAGTTTATAGACCAGCCATGGCAGCGCTACGACAAGAAGAACTCCAATCGGCAAGAACCCCATAAACCACTGCGACCAAGTTATTGTTACCTTGTAGGCGGTAGTAATAAGCCCAATGGCCAGCAAATTGGGCGCAAGACCGGTGAGAAACATCGAACTAGTAACGCATTGCCCAGCAAAGGTAGTCCACATAAGGTAGGACCCCATTTTGCCGGATGTTTCACCCGGCTCAGACTTGTAAAGGGGAGGAATATTACGAATCACCGGGTAGACGGTGCCCCCGCTCCGTGCGGTATTAGATGGCATAAAAGGAGCCAAGACAAGGTCGGTTAAGGTGCTCGCATAGCCCAGACCCAAAGTACTCTTGCCCATGACCTTGACCATGAACAAAGCAACGCGCTTGCCAAGCCCTGTTTTCTCATAGCCCAGAGAAAACATGAAGGCCACGAATATCAACCAAACAACCCCATCTGAAAAACCAGAAAGTGCCCACGTAATAGATGGACCGGGACGGGCATCCACCAAACCTAGGGCGGCGGCGGCAGAAACCCCTAGGAGTCCAATAACGGACCCTGGCAATGGCTCTAAAATAAGAGCCGCCACGACCGCCATAAAGAGGGCGAAATATCGCCAGGCGGCGGGTGTCAGCCCCTCAGGGGCCGGTATAAGTAGAATGAGCAAACCTAAAACGACAGGAATTACAAAGGCCATTTTCAGTGAGTTTTTATTTGTACTAATTGGGAACGCCTCCTTTTCATAGTCAATGTGGCGCCGCCTTGTTTTTAATTCGCTAATCCTCCTCACTATTAAATCATATGTTTCCCAAACTTCCCTAGACCCCTCTTGCATACCCAATAAATAAGTTATCAAATGCTCACTCAATTCGTACTCTTTCGTAGCTATTGTTACTTTCGGTTCTTTAGTAAATGATTCTGGGCAATAGTGAAGTGGCCTCCAGCTGCAAATCGAGCTAGAGGCCACAACCAAGGCTACAACCAAGACTATATGAGACTACCTTTAGACCCGAGCAACGCCGGTTGCTCGCGCTACATCAGCCACGGCTTTAGCCACGGCCACAACCACCCTCGGGTCAAAAGGATCCGGAATTATGTAATCGGTAGTGAGCTCCGCCTCGTCAAGGATGCCGGCAATGGCGTGTGCCGCAGCAAGCTTCATCTCCTCGGTGATGCTCCTGGCGCGGACATCGAGGGCTCCACGGAAAATACCCGGGAACGCCAGGACATTGTTGACTTGATTGGGAAAATCGGAGCGCCCCGTACCAACAACTAACGCTCCCCCTGCCTTGGCTTCATCTGGGTGAATCTCTGGCGTCGGGTTGGCCATGGCGAAGACGATAGCCCCTTTGGCCATGCCGGCAATCATGCCACAATCAGCGACATTGCCTGCGGACACGCCAATAAAGACATCAGCACCCAAGAGAGCAATCGCTAAGGACCCCGCCTGCCTGCTCGGATTAATGACGACAGCGAGCTCATCCTGCGCTTGATTGTTAAGAGCGTCCCCAGGTACCACTATCCCATGGCGGTCACAAATAAGCATGTGCTTGACCCCTGCTCTCCGTAAGAGCAGGGCAACGGCTATACCGGCGGATCCAGCGCCGTTGATGACAACTTTGACCTCGTCGATGCACTTTTTTGCCACCTTGAGAGCGTTGGTGAGGGCGGCGAGGACGACTATGGCCGTACCGTGCTGGTCATCGTGAAATACGGGGATGTCAAGCTTCTCCTTTAATCGCCGCTCGATTTCAAAGCACCTCGGCGCGGCTATATCTTCGAGGTTGATACCGCCGAAAGTGGGCGAAATAAGTTCGACGGTGCGGACTATTTCGTCGACGTCCTTAGTCTTCAGGCAGATGGGCACGGCATCAACATCAGCAAATACCTTAAAGAGGAGTGCTTTGCCTTCCATGACCGGCATGGCCGCCTCGGGTCCGATATCCCCTAATCCTAGAACGGCCGTTCCATCGGTAACTACGGCCACTAAGTTGCCCTTAGCCGTATATCGGTAGACATCCTCTGGGTTTAGGTGAATCTCTTTGCAGGGCTCAGCTACGCCCGGCGTGTATGCAATGGACAGCTCGGCACGATTTGTCACCGCCACCTTGCTGACAACTGCTATTTTCCCTCGGTTCTCCTCATGAAGCTTGAGAGCTTTTTCGCGCACTGACAACACAAACATCCCCCCTACTCTAATTAATTCAATCATAACGACTTATACGCAAACTTATTTGTTTTGGTTGTATTGTTATTTTTGGTTATTTAGTTATGTCCTGAAGGGACATCCCCTCGGGACTGCCGGAGAAATACATCGCCAAAAATATTGTAATAGGAGATGCATTGAAATGACAGATTGGAGCATACGCCTCCTTGGGATACTTTTTAACGATAGAAGTGCACGACTGAGGATTGAAAGCAAGACCAAAGGGGACAGCATAGGCTGCCCCCTTTGGTTTGTTATTGGTTTAGGCGGCAGGGGGGATAATTATCCGTTGATTAGGCCGAATGAGGTGAGGATTACGCAGACTGTTGTGGCGCGCTAAGATCTCCCATGTTGTATTGTGCTTAGCGGCAATGCGCCAAAGCACGTCACCGGGTTGGACTATGTATATGACAGGCTGTACTGGCTGTACTGGCTGCCCCGTGGGCGGCGTGGGCGGGGTCTCTGGTTTTGTTTCGGGCTTAGGCTCAGGCTGAGTAACCGGTGGAATTACTACGGCGGGCATCGGCGCGAGGGTGATGCGGTTTTCTAGGACAGGCGATATGTTGCCGCCTAGCGCCTCGATATGTTCAACTAGAGTTTCCTCTAGGGACATCATGGCTGCATGTACAGGTATGGTGGCCAATACAGCGTAGCCGTCTCCACCTGCCGCCAAGAAGTCGTTAGTGGCCATAATGTACTCCCTTGCAAGGTCAACTGGTTGCCCCTTAATTTTCACGGAGTGAACACGCCTACCGCTTTCCCTTGTTGTGTCGATTGAATAAGTCAAACCGGCAACCTGCAAAAAAGCGCCATTCTGTGCGGGCCACAGTCTCGCACTAAACTCAAGCAGCTCAAGTATTTGCGCACCCTTTATTTTTTGCGTCACAACAAGATTCCCAAAGGGTAGCACGTCAAACACATGTCTGCGCGTCACTTGTCCCGCTGGAATACTAGCGCGTATGCCTCCGCCATTTGTAACTGCAAAATCTGCACCTGATGCACGCAGCATAGCATCGGTAACAAGATTGCCAAGGTTTGTTTCGGCTGTGCGAACTAAAGCCCGCTCGCCCTCAAGCCGTACCGTCGTGCTTCCAACAACCTGAGCGTGGATGGCGTTTACATTTTGATTGTATCTGTTTATGATTTCAAGCACGCGAGGGTCTTGGGCAACAGCGGTAGAATCAGCAGCTTCGATTAAACTATGCGCCAGACGCACCCTGCCGGTGGGAGTAAACTCTACATCTATACGCCCCAAGTGATTGCCAAACTCGCCAGCCTGTACAATGAGCGTACGCCCAACTTGCACCGTGCGGGTATCGTGACTGTGGCCGTCAATAATGAGGTCAATGTCCTGTACATCTCTGGCCAGGGCGAGGCTGGTGTAATCGCCGTCCTGTCCTAGATGAGCGAGCACAACAACCAAATCGACTTGGGGTCGTAGGGAGGCAACTAACCTGCTAATACCTGCGCTTGGATTAGAGAAGGTAAGACCGACGACATTTCGCGGATGAGTCTTGTAAGCGGTCTCAGGTGTGGCGACACCAATGATGGCTATGCGTCTGCCACCTATAGTCCTTATGACATGCGACTGGAAGTCCTTGCCCTCGACATTGGCGGCGAGCAGTGGGAAGCGAGCCATTCCGGCAAGTTCTGCCAAGCGTGCTTGGCCAAAGTTGAAGTCGTGGTTGCCAGGAACCATGGCATCGTATTGAAGAAGATTCATAATATCAACGATGGCCTGTCCTCTAGATAAATTGGCGATGGACTGTCCATGGAAAGCGTCTCCTGCCTCTAGTAGCAGCACATTAGGGTTAACAGCACGCTCTGCCTGTACAATAGTGGCAATACGGGCATACCCTAACGTGGTGGCAGAAGAAGCGACGCGAGAGTGGATGTCGTTGGTGTGAAAAATTGTGAGAGTGATTGGAGAGTTCGCGGATGTAAATCCGCTAGATAGCGATACTACTAGTACAATAGCAACTAGTAGCGCTACCATGCGCCGGGAGAAAAGAGATGATTTCATAAACAAACCCCCTTTATTTTGATTGATTATATCACAACGATTAAGCTTGTTTAGTATTCACAACCCGCAAAACATATCGCCCCGACTTTTACAGTTTAAAGACAGTGAAAAGCCCATAGTTGTTGGCACTACGGGCTTTTTTACAACTAGATCGTCTGCTAATTTTGTTATGCTACAGGGTCATCTTCTTGAGGAATTTGTTGAACACCTCCTGCCTAGTAGAACGCAGGGGACGGCAGACTGTGCCAAAACCCCACGAGCCGTCAAGCAATTTGCTTAAAGTGGGTGAAGATAGTCATAATTATGAGCGATTACAGACTTAAACACAAAATAACCGCTTAAACGAACTGGGTAGTGGGGGAAACGAATTTAGACAATTGGTTTTTGCACGGCCTGACGGTTCATGTTGTTCCTTCGTAGAACGCAGGGGACGGTTCCTGTTGTTCCTTCGGAACGAGCGGGACGGTTCTCCTTGTTCTCACCGGCGGTAATGTGGTATGATGCGGACAAGCGCTACTTCATGGCTCGAGCTTGGATCAGCAGACCGAAAAGCTTCTGGAGTTGGCTGCCTGGTGCACGATGGATAATTGGGATCTGGCCAGTCTTTGGTGAGCGTTTTCGGAGTGAGAGGATAGAGAGCGATGCTTACCTGTCAGGGGCTCTGCGCTACATTCACCGAAATCCTGTTAAGGCAAGCATTACGCAGGATGTTGCAGGCTACGAGTGGAGTAGCTACGGTGAGTTCTTCAATGACGTCAGATACATAAATGAAGAGCAGAAGGCAGTTGTTTTAGACCTATTTGCCATAAATATCCGAAGCCTAGCGCAGTTCCACGCCCAGGAAGATGATAACGACTATCTAGAAACTCGTGAAGATATCGAAAAATACAAGAGAGATTCCACTGCAATAACTCCGGCTCTGCCGCAACAAATCATAAGATAGCCAAACAATGTGCTTATAAAGCGTTCCCAATGGCAATAAATTTTGAATATGCGAAAATAACACTCTAATGGCATGTCGCTACGACCGATAATCATGTTTTTCGTAGCGACGGTGTATTACACCGTCGTCCTTGGAGCAGGACTGAGAGTAATAAGAATGAAAAAAAGTAGAACTTACTTACTGCAGTGGAATCAAGAGAGAATTTGCAGCGAAGCTAATCGAGGATTTCTGTATGAAAAAGGGAATATGGTTTACAGCGCCCTGAAGGACGAGGACTAACCAGCCTTATCAATGGAAAGGAAAGGACGGCGGACGCTGGAACGGAAAGAACCGTCCCCCGTGTTCGAAAGGACCGTTCTCTGTGTTCGCATGCCGGGCACACGCTGTAGCGCCGGCACAAAAGCCGGCGACCTCGGCGTGGTCTCTCCATCATGGATACGACCTAGGAGGG
>JAGXSS010000064.1 GCA_018334055.1 Peptococcaceae bacterium | reverse complement strand
CGTGGTGGCGGAGCCGGTCGCTTGGTTTTTAAAGACGCTTTTGTGCCGACTGCAAACCTGATTGGCGGGGAAAACGACGCCGGCAGTATTTTTTATCGGATGATGATTCCGGAGCGTCTCACTAGCGCCGCCGGTGCTTTGGGGATGGGTCAAGCAGCTCTGGATGTGGCGCTTAAATATAGCCGTAAACGCAAAGCCTTTGGGCAACCCATTAAGAACTTCCAGGCAGTCAGTTTCAAAGTAGCTGAGAGCATTACACAACTCGATGCGGCGCGCGCCCTAATCTATGCCGCAGCCCGTTGCATTGATGCTGACAGTCCCGCGGCGTTGCAGCGCCGGATGGTCTCGCAGGCAAAAAAGTTTTGCACAGAAACTGCCTGGGCAGTAGTTAACCACGCCATGCAAATTTTGGGGGGCATCGGTTATACTAATGTTTACCCTGTAGAGCGTTTTTTGCGCGATATCCGCTTGATTATGATTTGGACGGGTACGAACGAAATCATGGACCTGATTATCCAGCACGAATATTACAAAGAGAGAGAGAATGCTCCTGCCGGTCGTGACGTCGAAGCTGATGCTCCCGAAGCAGATAATGCGGAGGAAAAAATATACGAGTAAAAGCAGCAAAAATTTTTTTACTAAATAATTCAGAATATTGTTGCAATTGAATCTATTCTCTGCTATAGTAAGGGCAGGGAATTAAATACGAGCTTTTAGGCTTTAAATATACCTTCCCTCTAAGATGGATCGTGCCCCTCCCTGCACGGTCTATTTTTTTTTGTTAGCCTTTCATTAAGTAGTCAATTGTTAGATTCTTCTTGTCATGTGGAAAGCAGGGCAGTAACTAGTGCGGTTTTTGAAAATTCGCCCTTACTAATAAAGCACATATAATCTTCTTTGCCTAAAAGCTTTTTGGTAATGTGAGGTATTGAATGCCCTTTTAGCTGCAGTGCCTTAGCTTCTTCTTCCAAGGCTTCAAGATGAAGTAATTTACGAGTTAATGCTTCCGGTCCTTTTTGCAACGGGCCACGGTGGCTGCAGAAAAGGGTTGAAAAATCAAGTGCTGACAGTTTCTTCAGCGTCTCTTTTATTTTAGGCAGATTTTCATTTTTATAAAGGTAGAAAATTCTTTCTCCCACATACAGATCGCCTGTGAACAGCCAGCCTTCCTTTTCATCATACAGGCAGAGGTGGTCTTCGGAGTGCCCTGGTGTGTCAACTACATGGAAAGTATGTTTTGCGGTTTCGATGATATCGCCTATTGCTTGGCTTTGGCCGGCTGCTGGAGCACCCCAGACAAAACGCCGGTAGTACGGAATCACCGGCGGGGAAGAAAGGTAATTTATGGCGGACTGATGTACATAGGGAGTAATTCCCAATTTATTAAACAGATCAACATTTCCGGCGTGGTCCTCATGTCCATGGGTAAACACAGCTTGATGGGGTTTGTTCTCTTGATAAAACGTATTTAGTTTAGTTTTGAAGTATGGAGAACCGCCTTCCACTGCCAGCCCATCCACTAAAAAGCAGCAGGTTGCGCGTAACGCCCGACCAAGCACAGTTCGTCCCATTTTAATGCAGGTTACCCCTTGGCGGTCAAATAGCTGAAAGATATAAACCACATCCTTCTTGACAGAAAATTTTGAATATGTAAAACTAATTATAACATAAGCCAAGCAATTTGCGCACAGATTGTATAGTTAAAGATTAAAAATATTGATAATGTGAATATTTTTGAATGAACAAGAGATTTTTTGTATAATTAGTTTGCTAAGTCGGAAAAAAATAGGGACATTTGGCAGACAGTATGCTTAGGTTAACTGTTGCTATGCTAAAAGGATTTCCGGGACAGGCTGTCGAATAACTATTAGTAAGTTGGAATGTCGCTATTCGTTTTTGGGATAGGTGATATGAAGGCCAGTAGGCGAAACTAAAAAAGGGGGAATAAGGTTGAAAAAGATTTTAATCGGATTATTAGTTCTGACCTTGATGTCTGGCGCGCTGCTAAGCGGGTGTGCTCCAAGGGCAGAGAATCGTGTACCGGAGCCAGTCAACGATTTAATCATTGCGATTGGTGCGGAGCCTGAGAATCTTGACCCATTGAAAATGATGTCCTCTCCGGCAGCGACAATTTCTGAGCACATGATTGAAAGACTGATTTACTTAGATGTGGACGGTACATTGCAGCCTAGCTTGGCAGAATCCTGGGCACCTACAGAAGATGGTTTAGCTTGGGATTTGAAGCTTCGCGAAGGCGTACTGTTCCATGACGGCACACCATTTAACGCTGAAGCAGTGAAATTTAATCTGGACCGCTTTTTAGGCTTTACTGACCCGGACAACAAAGCGGTTTTTGCTTTTTTGCTAAACGAGGTCAGAGAAGTGGAAGTAGTGGAAGAGTATCTGGTGAGGATTCACCTTAACAGACCGTTTGCGCCCATTGCCTCCCACTTATCTCACTCCTTCGTTGGGATGCACAGTCCCGCTTCCTTGCAAGCTCTAGCTGACGGTGTATTTGTGGAAGCACCTGTGGGCACCGGCCCGTTTAAATTTGGTTCATGGGATCGTGGTCAGCAAGTTGTGATGACTAGAAATGAAACTTATTGGGGCGGTGCGCCCCGGCTGGCTTCCGTCACTTTCAAGTTTGTACCGGAAGCTGGTTCTCGTGTAATGATGCTCGAAGCCGGTGAAGTGCATGCCATCTCCGCTGTACCGCCCACAGAGATTGCCCGACTGGAAGGCGTGGCAGGTATTGAGGTTGTACGCCAGAGCAGCGTGCGTGTTATTTACCTGGGTTTCAACATGGAGCGCGAAATTTTTCAAGACATCAGAGTCAGGCAAGCCCTAAACTATGCTATTGACAAAAACGCACTGGTTGACACTATTTTCCAAGGCGTGGGTCAGCCTTCCACCGCGCCCATAGTTCCTGCTGTTTTCGGATATACCACAGTAGGGCCATACGAATACAACCCGGAAAGGGCAAAAGAATTGCTCGCAGAAGCCGGCCTTGCTGATGGATTTGACATCACTCTTTTCCATCCCACCGGCAGATATCCGCAAGATGCTTCTGTAATCGTGGCTATTCAAGCGATGTTAGCCGAAGTAGGTGTTAACGCAACGCTTGAAACTCGTGAATGGGGCACATACCTCGACACAGTAATTGTCCCACCGGCTGAAGCTCAGCATGATATGTTTATGTTAGGTTGGGGAACGATGACGCTAGATGCCGACTATGGCCTCTATGCCCTATTCCATTCTTCGCAGTGGCCGCCTGCCAACAACGTGTCTTACTACAGCAATCCCGAGGTCGACGCGCTCCTTGACGAAGCACGGGTAACGCCTGACCGCACAGTTCGTGAAG
>JAGXSS010000063.1 GCA_018334055.1 Peptococcaceae bacterium | reverse complement strand
GAGTGGGATTACCTCGTACTCTACCAGTATTGGGTGCCAGGTTATTTTAGACGCGTCTGCGAAACTGCTTGGGTAGACCCAATCTACGAGCGGCAGGAGATATGGGTTTATGTTGCTCCTGTTTACGCAACCGTTACCATTGAACTTATACCGGGCCACTACAGGTATTACACAGACTACTGGGTAGAGACAAGCCGGAGTTTAGAGACTCACCTCGACCGACGCCACGGCCTTGGCATCGGTTGGCAATGGGATTTCCCCTCGCTAGAGCTTAGGGATGGTCACATCATCTACCACAGCGGCCAGCAATCCCTCACGGTAGATTGGAATGCCGCGTCTAGGTTTAAGGACTACCCGCTGCTAGATATCCGCTTTGAGACGGATGCCCAGACTTTTGGCAATGGTCAGGTCGCATCACATTACCGGGTAGTAACAAAAGACGGCCGGACCAGCTACTTCGCCAGCGACGGCAGGTTGCTCGGCATTAAAGACAGGTACGGCAATACCATCACCTTTAAGCACACGCTCTGGAACGGACACCACTTAATCGGGGAAATTGTCGACAGCCTAGGTAGAGAAACAAGGCTCACTTACAGCCAATCCGCGGTCGAGCTGACCGCACCCGATGGCAGAGTGTGGCGATATAACCTGGCACCTACAAGTACCGGCAAACCGGTACTCAGTTCAGCGGTAGACCCACTGGGGCGTATCACCTCTTACGCCTACCAGCTTGACACTGGCTATTTTAGTTTTACTAACAAGCACTCCCTCACCGTCGCCAATATCTTCGCTAACCTCCAGTCAGTGATCTATCCAACAGGCGGGTCATCCTCGTATACCTACATTAAGGCCAGAGATAACCTCGGCAATGATGGAGCGCGCGAACTGTACAAAATCTCATCCAGACAGGACAACATTGATGCAACCGTGGCTAATCTGGTTAACTACACCTACCAGGGAGAACCAGGGGGTTATCCAACAACCTCCAGCCCCTTTAACTTGCCACCCTCCTACTCATATAGCGGAACCATGATTAAAGCCGACGGAACCACAGTCAAGACCGCTTACAATAATCTTCACCTTCAAACCAAGCTAGAGACAGACGGACCTAGGTTCAAGCAAACCATAGAAACCACTTACAACATTAATAAGACCCCTAACCAAGTTCAGACCACCTCGTTTACCGGCGGTGCGAGCATCTCTACCACAACTTCCACTACCTTTGACAATTACAACAACCTGCTTAGCTCCACCGACGCCCTAGGGAATGTCACCAATTACACCTATAGCTCCAATTGGCACCAGCTGTCTAACGTGCAAACCACCCGCAGTGACGGGACAGTAGTGCGTACACAGTATGGCATAAATGCAACCACAGGTAACCGTGACTGGGAACGTCGGTATATAACCGAAAGCGGCCTTGACCGCTCCATCTATACCTACTACACCTACGATTCCCATGGCAATATGACCAGAGCCCGCCTGGTAATGGACGGCACGGAGCGCAACACCTACTATGAGTATGGCGCAGCCTACAATCATGCTTACTTGACTAAGGTCACCACACCCTATACAGATTCGTTGGGGAACCCCGTCAATGAAGTAACCCAATATTCCTATACCTTAACCAACGGACGCAAGGCCACCAGCACAGACCCACTAGGCGGCACTACCCGATACCAATACGACACCATTGGTCGCCTGACCAGAGAGACTAACCCCGACAACACCTACAGAATCTTTACCTACGATGACCAGAACCTCACCGTGACCCTACGGCTTGAGAACAACACAGAGATCCAGTACGCCTATGACGCTTTGGGTCGCCTCACCGAAGAGAGAGTAAAGGAAAACGGTGTTTGGCGAGTGGCTCGTAGAGTTGCCTACGACAACATGTCCCGCAAGAAAAAAGATATCAATGCCCTAAATCAGGAGACTACCTACCACTATGACAGCGCTAATCGGGTTATAAAAGTAGTCTCACCCGATCTGACCGAGACCGTCGTTACCTTTGACGACGCCGCCCGCCTTGTACACACGACAGACGCTAGCGGTAACATAACAACCCGTAAATCAGACGCCCTAGGCAGGCTTCTAGAGGTAAGGCAAAAGCCAGATAAATCTGGGGGCACTACCTACTTCACATACTACGCCTATGACAGCCTAGGTAACCTCATTAGCGTCACCGATGCCAAGGGTAACATAACCCTCAGAACCTATGACGCCTTAAATCGCCTCCGCACCGTGACTTACCCCAGCGCTAGTAGAAATATCGTGAGCTACACCTATAACAACGCTGGGCAAAAGCTCACAGAGACAAACGGCACTGTAACCAACTTTAGCTACGATGACCGAGGTCTACTGACCCGCATTTCGTATTCAGACGGCACCTATGCCACCTTCACCTACGATCTCGCTGGTCGACGCACAGGCGACCTCGCTTCAGCGAGCAACATCTCCAGCTCCTACACCTACAACAACCGCCACCGCCTGACCACACTCAGCCGCACCATAGACGGCACCGCCTATGCTATGACCTTTGGTTACGACTCGGTAGGCAATGTTACTTCTATCCTCTACCCCGGAGATGTTACTCCAGTAACCCAAGTATACGATGACCTGAACAGACTTAGCGCCGTTAACGGTTTCACAGGTCTTAGCTACGACGTAGCAGGAAGACTGACCCAAATGGCGTATAACAATGGTATAACCACCAACTATACCTACAACGCTCGGGGCTTCCTATCTAATCTAACGAGCTCAGTGCTCAACCTGCAGTACACTTACGACGCGGCAGGTAACATCACCAATATTAACAACGAAAGCTACACCTATGACGGCCTCAACCGCCTACTCACTGCTAACCAGCCTAACCACGCCTATAGCGTTACATACCAGTACGATAAGGTGGGTAACAGGGGCTCGCAGGTGGAGAATGGTGTATCCACAACTTACACTTACAATGCCGTTAACGAGCTTGCATCAAGCACTGGTACCACCTACACCTACGATGCCCGCGGCAACCTGACCGGAAAGGTCAAGGGCGCAGACACCTGGCTCTATACCTACGACCAAGCTAACCGCCTCACCGAGGTCAAGAAGAACGGCCAAAGCCTTGGTACCTACTTCTACGACGCCAACGGTATGAGGGCCAAGAAGGTGGAGAATGGTGAGACGACTGTTTATCTTACACTAGGCCATCCGGTCATGTACGAGAAGACCGGGGCAGTAGCAACCAAGCATATCTTCGCTGGCTCGCAGAGGATAGGCGAAGTTAAGGGCGGAGTAGTATCCTACTTCCACAACGATCACCTCGGTAGTATTAGAGCCGTGACCAGCTCAACTGGTACGCTCATGGCCAACATGGGGACTAGACCCTTCGGAGCTCCTCACGCGAGCGGTGCACCTACCGACTACCAGTTTACCGGCAAGGAACTGGATGACACCAGTCTCTACTACTTCGCAGCGAGGTATTACGATCCGAGTGTGGGGAGGTTTGTGACGGAGGATGCGCAAAAGGGCCACCTCTCTGCCCCACAGAGTCAAAATCCTTATGTCTATTGCTATAATAATCCGCTAGCATTCATCGATCCGGACGGGAACGTTGTCCTGAGTGCCACCACAGTAACTCTTACTCTTGTAGGAGGGTTAGTTGTGGCTTCGACGGTGTTTATTCTTTCGCCTGTCGGCCAGCAACTCGTTAATGACATTGCTGTTCAAATGGGGCAAACCGTCACAACAATTTATACGGTTGCTGGGGCCAAGGCTGCGCTGATGGAGCATGTAGACACAGCTGTGAATAACTATGATCCTAGCAAGTTTGAGCAAAGAGACAACTCAGTGTATGTCTGGGTTGACCCTGCCAACTCCAATAAGGTTATGCGTGTCGGGAGGACGAACAATTTCGATCGGAGGAGAGGGGAGCACAGAGATATGCTTGATTCTACTCAGTATAGAATGGTTCCTGTCATGACGGGGCTTGCGAAAGCAGAGGCCATAGGGGTAGAGCAGACCTTAATATCAGTCTATACGCTTGATGCTCTGGTTAACGCACGCAGAGAAATCGCCAGAGGCAATCTAACGGGATTTGCGGACGAGACTAGTAGGGCACTCGGACTGGCAGGGTACTATATTTCGGATAACATATGGTTTGGACTAACAAAGGAGTGAAATGTAATGGCAACATTTGGTCCTGCCATATTCTCCGACGATTTAGCCTCTGATGTGCGCGCCGACTATTTAGCGGAGCTTGCTGCAGGCACAACAAACGAAGAATCCACACGCATAGTCATAGAGAAACACTCTGATGTGAAGGACACAGCAGAGGAGCCTGTGTTCTGGTTTGCTCTGGCGCTGACGCAGTGGAATAAGGGTAGGCTTTTGGAGCATGTAAAAGAACAAGCCCTCGCATTCATTGAAAAGGATCTACTCAGGTGGAATAGACCTGGGAATGAGAGGAACTATGAAAAACGAGCGGCCGAGCTTGAAAAGCTTAAGCAAACTCTACAG
>JAGXSS010000062.1 GCA_018334055.1 Peptococcaceae bacterium | reverse complement strand
CGCGCCCTAGCACAGAGAGGTACGATAGTGGTGGACTAGTACGCCAGAAAATATTGCAAAGGGGGCCTCCGGTGCTGTTAGACGTGTTGATGTTGGGGGTGCTGTTTTTCGCGGCACTGGAGGATGTCCGGGGGATGCAGGTGAGAAATGCGTTCCCCGGGATTCTTTTATTGATCTCACTGGCCAGAGTGGCCGTCGAGAGGCCGCCGCTTCTGTTGACCATCACACATGCCGCGGTTTTGTTTGCGGTGTTATATGTGTTTTGGCACTTCAACGGCATCGGGGGCGCCGATGTCAAGATTTTGAGCGCGATGGCCCTGGGCCACGGGATGGGGATATGGTTGCGACGTGAAGTCGAGTAATTAACTGTCTAAACTGGGAAGCCAGGATTAGACTCGGTGTTTCCTCACCGATAGCCTACCGTCACATGCGTCGCTAGCAACAGCGGGGTATGAAGCTGACGGGACAATGTAGCCCATAATCTAAAGCCGTGAGGCCAAAGAAGGTCTGCTAGCATGAAGCGGAAGGGCACTAGGCTTGGGCGGTATGACCAACTCATGTGAACTGCTGATAAACTCCGTCACCATTAACAAGCCAAAAAATGCTGACAGGCTTGAACCAAAAGGTAAGCGGCCAAGATAACGTTCTCCATATTAACGTTACAGGAATGTTGCGCCGCCGGAGGACAGGCAGGGTCTAACCCGTTCGGTTAACTACTTGGAACACGGTAAGCCCGTATATCTGCCATAAGGGCAGGTGAACCGTAAGGGGAACTGATGGATATGCGGGTAGAGGATAGCGGAAAAAGCGAATGCCGCTCTGTAATGGAGCGGATAGGGGATATACCCCACCCGAAAGGGGGCAGACTTCCGCTATGGGTCTTTCATGGCGAGAAAATGTGAAGAAATCTGAAAGGGGAAGTGCAATGAAAAACTACAAAGTTTATGCGTCCCCTCACGGTGAAGGGGACTGGCACAGCATCGACTGGTTGAAAGCTCAACAAGCCGTGAAGAAACTTCAAATGCGTATCGCCAAGGCAACAAGGGAAGGGGAACACTATAGGGTTAAATCCCTACAGCGGACACTAACCCGCTCTTTCTCCGCAAAAGCAATCGCGGTGAAGAGAGTGACTGAAAACCAAGGTAAAAGAACCCCGGGAGTAGACATGGAAACATGGTCGACCCCGAAAGCCAAAGCTCAGGGTATCATAGCTTTAAGGAGGCGTGGGTATACTCCCTCTCCTTTAAGACGGGTACTCATCCCCAAATCAAACGGCAAGATGCGCCCTCTAGGTATCCCAACAATGAAAGACAGGGCAATGCAAGCACTCCACCTGATGGCACTGGAACCCGTAGCTGAAACTAGGGCGGACGGTAACTCCTATGGCTTCAGACAAGGAAGAGCCACGGCAGATGCTATGGAACAAGGATTCAATGCCTTGTCCAGAAAGAAAAGTCCGCAATGGATACTAGAGGGGGACATCAAAGCCTGTTTTGATGAAATCAGTCACGAGTGGCTCTTAGCAAACGTTCCGATGGACAAACGGATGCTAAAAGCGTGGCTGAAAGCGGGATACGTCTACCAGAAGAAACTATTCCCAACAGAGGCAGGAACTCCACAGGGCGGGATAATCTCCCCATGTCTGGCGAACTTTACACTGGACGGATTGGAAAAGGTTCTCAAAGAACATTTCCGTAACCGGAAAGTAAACTTCATCAGATATGCAGATGACTTCGTAGTGACCGGAGAAAGTAAAGAAGTATTAACCGAAGAAGTCAAGCCAATGATTGAAGACTTTCTGAAAGTGCGCGGTCTGGAATTGTCGCAAGAGAAAACCAAGATAACGCATATTGACGAAGGCTTCACCTTTCTGGGCTGGCACTTCCGTAAATACTCCGGAAAACTAATCATCAAACCTGCTGACTGGAACATCAAGAACTTCCTTGCCAAAGTCAGGAAAGTCAGAAAGGATAACAAATCTGCCAAACAGGAAAATCTCATCCAACTTCTGAATCCAATTGTCAGAGGCTGGTCAAACTATCACAAACCTGTCTGTGCAAAGGAAACCTTTTCCAAGGTAGACAATGAGGTTTGGAAAATTCTATGGCAATGGGCCAAACGCAGACATCCAGAGAAGAACTACGGTTGGGTTAAGAACCACTACTTTGGTAAAATAGGAAATCAAACTGGCATATTCAAAATCAACAACCTAAAATTACTAATGGCTAGTGATACGAAAATCCAACGACACGTTAAAATCAAATCCGACGCTAACCCTTTCGACAAGAAATGGGAAATGTACTTTGAAGAACGCCTCTTCAACAAGATGAAAGGCACACTTCGAGGTAGCGGCGAACGATTGACCCTCTGGATGAAACAAAACGGGAAATGCCTTAACTGCAGAACACCGATGGACTTGGAGAAAGAAGAGCTAAACACTCATCATATCCTACCTCTCTGTGAAGGCGGAAAAGACATTATCTCCAATCTGGTTCTACTGCATGGCAATTGTCACAGGCAGGTTCACAACCGCAAGGTTAACGGTATTGAAGCCGGTTGCGCATAGCGTAATTTAGAAAGGCTTGAGCCGGATGAGGGGAAACTCTCAAGTCCGGTTCTTAGGGGGGAAGGCGACAGAAATGTCGCTGACCTACCCGGCGTTGTCCTGCTCCTTGCGTGTGCGGTTTTTATTGTCTATGCACTGGTGTTGCGAAAGCCGCGGGAGGCATTGCCTTTTGTCCCCGCCGTCTTTTTGGGCGCACTGGCGCAGCAGATATTTTTGTCGTAGTCGGCGGTCACAAACCCGCGCTGCGCGAAGGGAGAGGGGTAGGCATTCTGATGTTCACACCGGCAACAATGCAATTCTACGAGGAGCATTTAGCAGATCATCACAACGGCACAGGTAGGCGATGCGCCTTGTTGTGCGCAAGACTAGGTTTTTCCGCGACACAAACACAGACGGCCGTTATGGCCGCCCGGGTACACGATATGGGCAAAATGTTTGTGCCGTGGAATCTTCTCACCAAGGCCGGGCCCCTCACCGTTGCCGAACGGCGCAGCGTGGAACAGCATGTCCAGATGGGTGCGGTTTATTTAGGACAACGGGACTTTCCCGGCGAGATTATCCAGACAGTGTGGTCTCATCATGAGCGTTGGGACGGCACGGGATACCCGGACGGGCTTAGCGGGGACAAAATACCACTGCTGGCGCGCATCATCAGCATATGCGACGCATGGGATGCGATGGCGGCGGGCAGGCATTATAAGAAGCGACTGTGTTTGGGCCAAATCACCAGAGAAATTCAGACAGGAGCAGACACAGGACAGTTTTCTCCAGACCTAGCAGAAGCAGTGCTCGACATTTTGCAGCAGAACAGGAGGATTGAGAGTGTTCAAAATAGGGCTTGACTTGGGCTATGGCTACGTCAAAGGGGTAAACGAGGTAGGAAGGACGGTGTCCTTCCCGTCGCTGGTAGGAGAGGC
>JAGXSS010000061.1 GCA_018334055.1 Peptococcaceae bacterium | reverse complement strand
CCAAACTCGTATTTGGCAGTATGTAGTTGTCTTGCCTGAAGCAGTAATTGGTTCTGATTGCAATATATGCTCTCATTGCTTTATCGAAAACGATGTATTTATTGGAGATCGGGTTACTATAAAATCCGGCGTGCAAATCTGGGATGGCATCAAGCTAGAGGATGATGTGTTTATTGGTCCGAATGTAACATTTACCAACGATAAATTTCCGCGCAGCAAGCAATACCCTAGTGCTTTTGCACAAACCATCGTAAGGGAAGGAGCATCTGTGGGGGGGGGGGCGACGCTGCTGCCGGGCGTAACCATAGGGCGGTTTGCCATGGTCGGAGCTGGGGCAGTGGTCACCCGCTCGGTGCCAGACTACGCGATCGCAGTAGGCAACCCCGCGCGAGTGGTTGGCGTAGTGGGGTTGCCGCATGAGCACGCAACCAACCTTCCCGACGCTGCGCAAGGCGGCAAAAGTAAAAGGGAAAACACTGGAATTTCGTGATGCTGGTATTGATGACGCAGAATTTATTTTAAAGCTGCGCACCGACATTCAAAAATCTCAATACCTTAGCCCAGTCAGCCCAGACCTACAAAAGCAACAAGCTTGGCTGAAACAGTATGCATCATCAGATAGCCAAGCCTACTTTATCATCGAACATCATGGTGCACCAGTGGGCACAGTTCGGCTCTATGATCCGCAAGGCGCGAGCTTTTGTTGGGGTTCATGGATTTTAATCAATGAGCGGCCTAGGCAGGCAGCCATGGAATCGGCCCTAATGGTTTACGCATACGCAGTTGATCACCTTGGATTTCAAGCTGCTCATTTTGATGTAAGAAAAGCCAATGAGCGTGTTTGGCAATTTCACGAGCGCTTTGGGGCGATTCGAGTAGATGAAAACGATACCGATTTTTTCTATATAATAAATTTAGATGCGATTACCGAATCAAGATTGCGCTATAAGCAGTTTCTTGAGTTTGGCGTTAGTATTTCAAAAAACTAGTTGTTATGCCAATATTTAGCGTGTAAAGCATTTCAAAATAAGTTATTTTGTGATGTAAAAACCGAGCAATGAACATTAAAAACTGCAAAATTGTAAATCTTCCTAAAATTCAGGATCCACGTGGAAATCTGACTTTTATTGAAGGTGGAAATCATGTTCCATTTGATATAAAACGTGTTTACTACCTTTATGATGTTCCTGGAGGTGCTGAAAGAGGTGGACATGCGCACAAGGAATTGAGTCAGTTGATTGTTGCTATGTCTGGTAGTTTTGATGTGCTGCTAGATGATGGCGCTCAAAAGATAAAGTTTCATCTCAACCGATCTTATAACGGGCTGTATGTTTGTCCAATGATCTGGAGAGAATTAGATAATTTTTCATCAGGCTCGGTTTGTATGGTCTTGGCATCAAACTATTATGATGAATCGGACTACTATCGCATCTACAATGATTTTATTAAAGATTTGAAGAAAAAATGAAAGTTCCATTTCTTGATCTTGGCGCAAGCTACCTTGAGCTCAAACCTGAAATTGATGCAGCCATCCAGCGTGTATTGTCAAGTGGTTGGTACATCCTAGGGCCGGAAGTCGAGGCTTTTGAAGCCGAGTGGGCGAACTACTGCGAGGCCAAATATGCCGTAGGTCTTGCAAACGGCTTGGATGCACTCATTCTTGCATTGCGTGCTCTCGGCGTAGGAAAAGGCGATGAAGTCATCGTTCCATCAAACACCTACATAGCCACATGGCTGGCGGTCTCCGCTGTCGGCGCCACTCCTGTACCTGTTGAGCCCGACCCTGCTACCTACAACATTGATAGCTCACGCATCGAAGCAGCCATTACAAAAAAAACCAAAGTTCTGCTTCCCGTACACCTTTACGGCCAACCAGCTGACCTAGATCCCATACTTGCACTGGCTCGCAAACACAATCTGTTTGTGGTGGAAGATGCAGCCCAAGCCCACGGTGCCCGTTACAAGGGCAAGCGCATAGGCGCGCACGGTGACGTGGTTTGCTGGAGTTTCTACCCGGGCAAAAACCTCGGTGCGCTAGGCGATGCTGGTGGCATCACCACCAACAGCCCAGAGCTTGCAGACAAAATCAGAGTATTGCGTAACTATGGCAGTAGAGTTAAGTACGTTAATGAAGTACAAGGTGTAAACTCTCGCCTAGACCCCATTCAAGCCGCAGTGCTCAGAACAAAGCTAAACTATCTAGACGAATGGACTGAAAGGCGGAAAGCAATTGTTTCAACCTACCTAAGCAATCTCCAGGGCACTGATTTGGTACTGCCCTTTGTCCCTGATTGGGCTGATCCAGTTTGGCATCTTTTTGTTGTCAGATCTTCCAATCGAAACCAGTTGCAAAGCAACCTAGCAGAAGCCGGTATAGGAACGCTAATCCATTACCCGATTCCACCCCACATGCAAGAGGCGTATGTTGATTTTGGATTTGATGATGATGCCTTTCCAGTGGCAAAAATGTTGTCGGATCAAGTGTTCAGTATACCAATCGGGCCCAATCAAACTAGCACTCAAACAGGAATAATTTTAGAAAAATTATCCAAACTATTGTGACGCTAATAATTAAGATATTTTAATTAATATTAATTATTGCGAATCCCCTAAAATATTTAATGTTAAAAACATTTCAATCTTCATTTCTAAACTTAATGCTAAGATATGATTAAAAATAATATTTTAAATAATCTGACAATCTTAGTAAATACATGTGATGCATACGATGATGTGTTAGGTATTTTTTTCTATGCATTTAAAGATTATTGGCCAGACTGTCCTTATCCAGTAGTAATTAACACAGAGTCAAAAAATTACTCTTACTCGGCTAGAGTTCATCATCACACCAAGCAAGATGGGCTTGATGATTGGGGTGCGCGTTTACTTTCTTCTTTATCAACTATAGATACTGACTACGTTTTAATGCTCTATGATGACTTCATTTTAGATGCCCCTGTCAGCAATAAACGTGTGGAAAATGCTTTGCTTTTTTTGCAATCAGATCCTCATTCAGCTGTAATCTACTTAGTTGACACAAGTTTACCATTAAGCGTGACGGATTCTGATGATGATTTCATTAAACTCAAAGATCGAGTTAACTACCGCCTTAATTCAGCGCCAGCCATTTGGAATAAAAACGTTTTAATAAATTACACTGAAAAGGGCGATACTCCTTGGGCTTGGGAGGTATTTGGAACCTATCGCACTTGGGGAGATGTAAAAAACTTTTATGCTATAAACCCTAAGCATACTAGTGTTTACGCCTACGATCATAGAAAAGGAGGAGCTATTTATCGCGGAAAGTGGGTAAAAGAAGTTGTAGAACTTGCAGCTAAAAAATATCCAGTACATATAGATTGGTCAATCCGTGGATTTTCTTCCAATAATGTTCTTGAAAAAAGATCACTTCGATGGATAATTAATTTTATTTTAACTGGATATAAAATGGTTGGATTTAGATTTCTGTACTTTTTGTCTCACTATTTGCGAGTAAAATTTTATGGCCACTAAATCAAATGCTTCGTTTGCTTTTTTGGTATTGGCTTATAATCATCAGGATTTCATTTTAGATCATCTTGAGAGCATAAAATATTTAGTTGAAACTCACGGAAAAAAAATAAAAGTAGATTTAATTATAAATGATGACCACTCAACTGATAAAACACGATTTCTTATAGATTCATGGCTGGCAATTAATTCTAATCTTTTTCACTTCATTAAGACAATCTACAACCCAGCCAATATAGGAACGTGTGCGAGCATAAATAATATGCTTAATTACATGACGGCAGATCAATGCAAGTTAACGGCTGGTGATGATGTTTATTCTTGTGAAAATATTTTTGAGTTTGCGAAATTCGGATTAGAATATGGCTTTGTTTCTGGTCGAGCCTTATTTTTGCTCGGCGATCAGCTATTCGTTAATAGAGTATCGAATCTTTTAGCTACAGCCACTCAGGTTATATACGAGAAAGATTCTGTTTTGCATCGATTTAAGCATTTATCGTATACTAACGCACCTAATATTTTGTATGCTAAAGAGTGTTTGATGCATCCTAAAGTGCGTTCATTTTTACAGCAATTCGATGTTGTCGAAGATTGGCCAATTCAAATTGCAATTGCTCGAGAATTTCAATCTTATCGATTTAAATTAGTTGATAGAGTTTTTGTATACTATAGAAGAACGACAGGTTCAACGTATATAGTTGCAAGTCAAAGATTTGTAAATGACAAGCTGCATCTTTACAGCGACTTAATCAAGAACGAGGTACTTTTTTTTGAAAGAATTCGTTTGACAAGTCGAAAATTATGCTTTAAGATGCAGAACAGATTTTTTAATATATTTTTTAATCTAGATTTTTATTTATTTGTACTTTCATTTTTGTTCTCAATTTCAAGCATTTTAAAAAAAGAAATAAATCATAATCTATCCATTGAGTCTCACGGGGAGCACTTGAGACTGATCAAAAATAATGTCGAAAAATTTAAAATTTTAATTGGTGATTTGCCGTCTTGGTAATTCATATTAAAAATCCCCTAGCTGGCCGTTGAAAAACTCCCCCACACCCGCCCTCGATGTGTTATCATATACATCACTACAGCTTGCATATATAGGAGATTTGCAATGAGAGGTGTGCAGAGCTTTCAGGGGGCCATGTTCAGCTACATCAGCCTTGAAGACCGGGTATCGCCCCAGCACCCCTTGCGCAAGCTGCGCGCGCTGGTCGATGCCCTGCTCGCCAGCATGAGCGCCGAGTTCGAAGCCGTGTATGCGCGCAAAGGCCGCCCTTCGGTGCCGCCCGAGATGCTCTTGAAAGCCCTGCTGCTGCAAATCCTGTTCTCCATCCGCAGCGAGCGGCTGCTGGTCGAGGCCATCGACTACAACCTGCTCTATCGCTGGTTCGTGGGCCTGAACATCGAAGACAAGG
>JAGXSS010000060.1 GCA_018334055.1 Peptococcaceae bacterium | reverse complement strand
CTGACGCCATACTCCACTATAATCCTCAATGGTTTTAGCCGCATACCCTTTTTCTCTTAACGCCGCCGTTGCCGTTTCCACCTGTTCGCGTAGTTTCTGCAATAATTCATCCACAATGTTAACCTCCTTAGATTTCGGTTAGGAGATTATACATTATGAAAAGCTGATGCGACATCTTTACAGTTCACACCGAGGTTTCATGAGGGCACTTTAGATAATGTACAGCTTTCGATAAGCGTTATTATCTAAAGCATTACATAATATCGATTTGTTTTCCAGGGAGAGCAATATGCTAACCATATGTACAAACGAAAAAGAGCGATACCAGAAGGTGTCGCTCTCCCTGCCAAATCTCACACGCCTCTCAGGTCGCTCCTCAGCGTTGCCCTATCCTGCGTGTGAACAAAAGCAGTTTGAGCGTATCAACTCCAGGCCTGCTCGTCAATGTCAAACCTCTGCGACGCAGATGTCAAATCTTCGCGATGCAACTGTCAACTTTCGCCGAATCAGGGTGTAAAACGTCACCGACATATGCAGTCCTGCTAAAGTGGTTGAAATGATTATTGCGGACATACAGTACTTTATTTTTCAAAAAAGCCTCTTTTTTCGAGAGTGAGTGGACATCAGTTCCTTTATTTGCCTTAATAAACAAAGAAATGGCTAGTTTTTCAATGAATAAAGGAACGTATGTCCTCTTTAAATGTTAGTACCCGACTAAACAAACTTTATTTTATAATATTCACGTAACTCAAGAGCATTATCTTCCCACTCGATTGTGCGACCATGAATTAATTGACCAAGAACTTCCAAACATCTATGCCATCCTGCAGCAGTATAAATCGCCATTGCCCGATCATCGAACGTATGACTAAACGTCAAGATGCACCCTTGATCAACTTCGTCTAAGCTGATCTCTAACAAATCATCAACCTCCCGAAAACAAAAGGAATGTGGTGGAATGAATTCGGTAATAACCGCCTCATAGCTTGACCCTTCACCATCATCAAATTTAATCTTTCCACCCACGCTAAGATCCATATCCCCAGTAGCAAATGGATACCACTGAGTGAAATAATGAGGATCCGTTATATAACGAAAAACTTTTTTAGGACTTAATGGATATTTACGTTCAAAAACCAAAACGGATCTTCCTTCTATTTCATGGAGACTCCCATAGTTACTCATAATGCTTTACCCCCTATTTTTCGATTAATCCGAATTTTTTATTATTATTTTCGTAATATTTTCTCCATTGCTTTTCCCTTTGCTAACTCATCGATCAGCTTATCCAAAAAGCGAATTTCCTGCATTATGCTGTTCAAATTCTTTTTTACGAGTTGAAAAATCGAGGTCGATTACTCTGCCAAAATCCGATTTTAACTGTCTTTCTTCAGGTATAGATAGAACTACATCAATCCGATCAACCTGGGGGTCTAAGCATTTGTTTATATCAAGGTAGTAGAATCTCTTAATATCAGCCTTCTTTTCTGTGATGGTTTCCACCACTTTTTTACTGGACATGGCGCAATTCGGACAGGCAAGCACGTAAGTAACAGGGCATCTAGAGGGGGTTGCAACAGGGTTGCATTAAAGCTTCTAGCTGACTATCCCTTCTGGCAACTTCTTCAGACGAGGATTGAACGCCCAAGCAGCAATTGCAATGACAATTAAGAGAAAGCCAGAGAAAGTGTACAACGCTGACACACCAAACCTGTCCACCACAAACCCTGCCCCTACTTGCGCTATTGGCGATAGTACTAGAGCTATACTGTTGAATAGGGCATAGGCCCTTCCGCGGGAACTGTCGTTAATGGCCAGTGAGAACCTCGTGTAAGCAGGCAAGAAGAAGCCTTCAGAGAGCCCATACGTTACGAGAAGAATGATCATGGCATAATTCGTCGATAAGGGTACAAGGGTAACAGCGACTCCACTCCATGCGAGACCTAATATGGTCATGCGGTATGGACATTTCTTAGCGAAAAGTGCTCCTGAGAGAAGATAACTACTGATTGCACCCAGGCTAAGTGCCAGTTCCATTAGCCCGTACCCTTGAGCTCCCGCCTCAAAACGGGAGGAAGCCAACGGGATGAGCATAGCGTTGATGGCTTTGTGAGGAACATTAGAAAGCGCAATGACTGCGACAAACCAAACAAGGAATCTGTTCTGAAGTATTTTACCAAGTGATTCAGATTGCGTCTTTCGTGAAGGTAACCTTACCCTAACCTGTTTCCTATCTGCATCACAATCGGGCACTAAGCCAGCAAATAGTGTAGCGAGCAGAGCGAATACTATGACACCGAAAATAACCCTAGATGCACCCAGGAACGAAATCAGTAGAGCAACACCTCCCCCAACAAATGCCATCCCTTCGCTTGTGGTGCTGAGTATGGAGTAAACCTGCAATAGTGTGGTCGCATCAGGGAAAAGTTTTGGTAGCAGCGATGAACGCGCACGGTGAAATAGCATACTACACACTGGCAAGAACAAAACGACTAAAACGGTAAGCAAACCCCTGTGCATAAAGCCCGCTACACTGAACACGGACAATAGTATAGAGACTAACAGAGTACCGAAGCACCCTATTATCATTAGACTCCTTCGGCTTGAGATATCTACAACTTCACCTATAAAAGTCTCCAGAATGAGCCTAGGCAGTGAAAGCGCCGTTATCACTAGCCCCACACCAGTCGCAGATCCGCTAGATTCCCAAGTGGTCCACGTGACTGTAATCGCTAATGCAGTTTCAGCAATGTTTATAAATAGCCCCGCCAACCAAACTGGCAGGAAGCCTCTTTCGGAGAATATTAGCGCTAGGCTTCTGTAGTGCGTGCTATTCTTCCTCATTTCAGTGCTCCTTCATACCGTTTTATGCTTGAGCCACCGCGGTTGATATCCCGCACTGCTAACAATCGATAGCTTTATACCCAAGCGCTATATCTATCACTGCTTCCAGGTTGGCACGAGCTGGTTTTATAGAACGAGCTGCCACGTTGATATTCCCCTATTTTTTCCTCCAGGTCGCTAACCAGTGTAGGTGAGCAAACTATATCTTTACCGTGATGGGCGAAAACCCCGACCTAGCAGATGTTGCGCAAGACTTGACAACATCTCCATTCGACAGGTTCACCCTTTCTCCTTTGCATGCTCAATTTTTGCCCTACAAAGGCTCAAATCCCCTCTTTTACGTCCATTCGAACAAATAACGTGAACTTCACTGAAAATTTATTAATTTCCCAGCAGGAACGGGCCGCTATGGTGGAGAAATCCACTGTCTACTGCCGTGTCAGGCCTCTTTGCCAAGGACCTTTCACGCCAGAAATGCTTTAGGTTGCACAAGAAAGCGAGTTGCTGTTAGCGAACTGTGCCGAGGGAATTTACACACTAGGATGGACTTGACTGGCCAATGCGAGTGCTGTTCTTGGGGGGCTGCGCATAGAAGGCCGGCACTAGCCACGCTATTTTTTTGTTCGGCTCAGCCGCAACTACTTGCCCGATGCATACCTGTTCGCGTTGATTTTGACTTTTCTTGCGTATGGTTTAGCCTTGCTACTTACCGGTAAAGGCCCGCTCGAGTTGATCGAGATGTGGGGTGCGGGCATGTGGTGCATTCTAGCCTTTGCTATGCAGATGACCCTCATTTTGATTACCGGCCATGCTTTAGCTAGCAGTAAGCCAGTGACCCGAGTACTCAAAGCTCTCGCTAGCCTGCCGAAAAGTCCAGTCCAGGGGATCATGTTGGTCGTGTTTGTTGCCGCAATTGCCAGCTGGGTGCAGTGGGGATTCGGATTGGTAGTGGGCGCGCTGCTGGCCCGCGAAGTAGCTAAGACGGTTAAGGGAGTAGACTATGGTATGTTGGTGGCCGCAGCCTATTCTGGATTTGTAGTGTGGCATGCGGGTCTCTCTGGCTCCATTCCCTTGGCTATAGCCACTAGTCCAAGCATAGTAGAGCGCTTAGTAGGCATTGTTCCGGTGGCAGAGACAATTTTTGCGCCGTGGAACCTTCTTCTAGCTTGGTTTATCATCTTTACGATGCCTATTCTCTTCTATTTTATGGCTAAGGATAAGAAGGATGTTAAAACAGTAGATCCGCGCCTCTTAGACGAGAAAATAGAGGAGTTAACGGTGGTTGAGGAAGTCACATTTGCCACGAAACTAGAGAACAACGTCGTGTTGAATATGTTGTTTGGCTTGATGGGTGTTGTGTATCTCGTCAATTTCTTTATGAAAGGCGGCTCGCTCACGCTAAACATCGTGATCTTTATCTTCTTAATCGCCGGGGTTATCTTGCATCAAAGACCTATCAGCTACGTTAAAGCGATTAATGCCGCGATTAAAGGAGCAGGTGGCATTGCGCTTCAGTTCCCATTGTACGGAGGAATTCAGGGCATTATGGTGGCCTCGGGGCTAGCAGCTATCATTGCCAACTGGTTTATTTCCTTCTCTACCGCAGAGACATTCCCACTCTTTACTTTTTGGGCAGGTGGTCTGATCAACATATTCGTTCCTTCCGGTGGTGGACAATGGATTGTGCAGGGGCCCATCAATATCCCAGCAGGAGTGGCGCTGGGCGTCCCGGCATCGCAAGTGGCTATGAGCATTGCATGGGGCGATGCTTGGACGAACATGATTCAACCTTTTTGGGCACTACCCTTGTTGGCAATCGCCAAGCTAGGCATTAAAGACATCATGGGCTATTGCACGATGGTTTTACTGTATACCGGAGCGGTAATTTCTCTCGCCATGTTGCTCCTTTAAGTTGCAGAGTTAAGGCAGGGGCGATGATTGTGATGAGCAAGCATCACCTTAAGCATCTAGGGCTATCACTAGAAGTGGCTCACTTTTCAATTAGCCCGAATGGCTATTTTGGCTCAATTCCAAATTGATAAGCACATCTACATTCGGAAATTGCAGATCAAAGAAACACCACCCTGCTTAAGCAAAGGTGGTGTTTTAATTTGGGGATGGTTACGATTTCACCGCTGACGAGTTTGGCGGTCATGATGCGCCCGGGGGCGCCGTCTTCCGGGGGCAAAGGGGACTGTCCCTTTTGTCTGATATCCCTCAAACTCAAAGCAGCTAGAATGTTCATTTTGGCTTTCTCGCTAAAACTTGTCGCTGAAAGCCAGTCTTTTAAATTTAAGTATATTCTCGAAGAATTCCTCGTCACTAATCTCGCCATTAGATTAAGATGCTAATAGAATTGTCCCACAATGCTTTCATCAAGAAGCCTCCTTTTTTACGTTTGGCAAGACGAGAAAAGCAATTAGAAAAGCACCCACTATACCAGCTGCTCCCGCAATAAAAACAAGTCTATGCGATTTTAGCCACAAGAATCCGACTAAAATTGGTACAATAGTCGAAGTTACCCCATCGATAGATGAAAGCAAACCCAAAACAAACTGAGCGTTGCTTTCAGGGAAGCAGTCAAAAAAATATGAGAATGATATAGGCGCAAATACGTCCTTTAATATAGTAATAATATAAGCTATAACAAAGAACACCGTACTGCCCGTGAACGCAAAGGTCAAGGCAGGTATTAAGTCTACAAAAATATCAATAAGATAAATCAGTTTCCTACTCCGCATGTCAAAGAAATATCCCAGTACCAGACCAAAAATAGCGTTCGCAATCGTTGCAACTCCTACCAAAGTCAACAGGCTTGAGACGTCAAATCCAAGCTGAAGACCAAGTAATGGTAAGAAACGCGCCGAGATGCTATAAATAGAGGTAAAAACATTTATGAGAACAAACGCCCAGAATACTTTCGTCTTCAAAACCGAAGTAAGCGTAAGTTCTTCGCTTACCTTTTTAATGTCGTCTGAATTTTCAACTGAATGAAGGGTGCCATTATTATCAGCCAATATGCTCTGTGCTCTCATGACAAAAATGAATAAGCAAGTTAGCACGAAAAGAGACGAAAAAATGAAATATAAGTGCAGCACGCTCAATCTCGCTGTCAAGAATCCACCAGCTAATAGACCAACTGAAATAGCACCAAAAAGGAAAAGATCACGCAGTGCAAAATACTTGCTCCGATTGTGACTTTCGATTACTGTATTGATTTTGTTTCCGATTGAGTAATTAAAAATTACTCTTGCCAGTAAAATCATATAACAAAACAAAAAGACAAGCCAAGCAGGTAATAAATCCAAACTTAGCATTATCGCACCTAAGAAACCTATGAATGAACCTAATACCCCAAGCACATATGGACCGAACTTTTTTATTGATAGGTAAGCAATTACCGTAGGAGCAAAGATAAAAGTAAATGAAACCATCGATAAAAAGATGCCGTAGGTCGCTTCAGAAAATCCGTGATAGGCGATAACTAGAGGAACTGCTTTTTCGAGAGGACCGCTTGCGAGGAAGAATAACGCGTACAACAAAAAGAAGTACGTATATCTTTTGCTTGCAAATACTTTGTAGGAATTTATGCCATTTGTAAACATATTTTCCTCCGCCTTTTTTATATTCTATCAGCGCGCCCTATCAGCATAACCGTTTTCGTAAAGGAAAGAAATGATTCTACTGCACTAAGTAAGTTCTACTTTTTTTCATTCTTAATTACTCTCAGTCCTGCTCCAAGGACGACGGTGTAATACACCGTCGCTACGAAAAACATGATTATCGGTCGTGGCGACATGCCATTAGAGTGTTATTTTCGCATATTTAGAATCTATTACTATTGGGAACGCTTTATAGGCACCATTGTTTGGCTATCTTATGATTTGTTGCGGCAGAGCCGGAGTTATTGCAGTGGAATCAAGAAATAAGTTCTAAAGAAAGGGGATGTGTTTGGCTACTCGCTGTTTGAGCTCGAATTCTACGGCCCAGTCGTAACCAACCACACCTTCGATAAGGACAACCGTCAACCAAGGTAACACTAAAAAGTGGAGGGGCTATCGGCTATGCTTGCGACCTCCTGGGCCGTCTGCAGGCGTCTATTATCAGCACGACAGCTACGCATGTTACGACTTATGCGTGCCAAAAGGGTACTGGCGCAGGTCTTACTACCAACGTGCTGCCGTCTATAACCAACACCGGCACTGTCACTAGCCACATCTACGACGACAACGGCAATATCTCAAGAAATGTTCAGGGTGACAACCACTGTCCGACGACACACATGCTGGCAGTGGACTTGACCTAATTCTTTGATATCGATACAATCGGAGTACAGGCGAGCAAGCAAACTGCTGCAGTTCGTGGCAGTGATGACGGGTGGAGACTTGCCTTTCTGGCAGGGCGGAGGAAAATGCCCGGCTTAAGGTTGCTGCAAGTAGTTGAAGCAACCACCGGAAACACAGTGCTGTTTGGGCAAAACGCGCCAAACAGCAGTCACGCGAATAGCGGCGCCTCGCAGTAGGAGTTTGACTGCCTCTAAGCGGGCTGTCCTAAGTAAGATTAAGCGGGCGGGGGAGAGGCTATGATTGAGGCCAGGGTAGTGCTAACCAATAAGCTAGGACTCCATGCGCGCGCTGCGGCGCTCTTGACCACCACCGCAGCAAAGTTTGTTAGCACAGTGCATATACAGGGTAACAATAGGACCGCCAACGCCAAAAGTATCCTCATGGTGATGGCGCTGGGTCTTACTGCTCAGTCAGAGCTGCGCATTGCGGTGGATGGACCGGATGAAGACGAGTGCCTGCAAGCCATCACCGACCTCATTGCCCATAAATTTTATGAGGAATAGTAAAGACGGTAGAGCGACTCACAGGCGGGAGGATACTGATGGATACTTTGCAAGGTAGGGGGATAGTGGCTGGCGTAGCTATCGGCAAGATTATGTTTCCCGTCAAGGCGTGGGACGCGTACCTGGCCCAGTACCAACAGGGGACGGTGGCCGAAGAGACCCAAAAGTACCACGCTGCTCATCGGCAGGCGGTACAAGGCATTGCCGATGCCGTTGTTAAGGCGAAAGCCACCGGTAGCACTGAGACAGCCACTATTCTGGAGGCTCACCAGAGCATTATCACCGATCCGGTCTTAGAGGAAAGCATTCTGGGCCGGATTAATAGTCGCGCGTCCGCCCCACTAGCGGTGAGGGCGGCCTGCGAAGAAATTGCCGTGATGTTCCTAGGGTTAAAAGACCCTTACCTGCGCGAACGAGCCGCAGATATTAGAGATATTGGCAGTAAGATGGCGAGCCTGCTGTTGGCTGTACCGGCCCTAGAATTCCCTGACGAAGCGACTATACTATGCGCTGCAGAAATTGCCCCCTCCGTAGTTGCCAACCTGCCGGAGGACAAAGTTGTCGGGTTAATCCTAGGGCAGGGGAGCGAGACTACCCATGCCATCATCATGGCCAAGGCGCGGGGACTGGTGACGATTGTTGGCCTTGTAGAAGGACAGCTAGACAAGTTGACCGAGGGCACAGCAGTCATCCTCGACGGCATAAAGGGTGAGATCATCGTCGAGCCAACCCCGGCAGAGGTAGCCCATTATCAGGCCCTCGTGCATGAGCGGCAGGTGTTGGCGGCAGAGAATGCGAAAACCGCTTCCTGGCCCGCGAAGACAACAAATGGCAAGCGGATTATTGTGGCGGCGAACATAGGCAATCCCTTAGAAATTGAGGCCGCGGTGCGGCATGGTTGTGAGGGCGTGGGCCTCTTGCGCACCGAATTCATCTTCATGGGAAGGGACAGTCTGCCCAGCGAGCAGGAGCAGTATGAGGCCTATGCCTATGTTGTCAAAAGGTGCCAAGAGCATCTCTGTGTTATCAGGACACTAGACATAGGCGGCGATAAGCCCTTGCCCTACCTAGACATACCAAAAGAGGAGAACCCGTACCTCGGCTTAAGGGCCATCAGAATTTCTCTTCAGCGCCCCGATCTTTTCCTGACCCAAGTCAGAGCCATTCTCCGAGCGAGCGCTCATGGCAATGTGGCGTTGATGCTCCCTATGATCATCAACCAAAGCGAAATCTTGGCGGCCAAAGGGCTTATCAATCGAGCCAAGAGCGAACTCTTAGACGAGGGGGTCGCCGTGTCAACTTATGTTCCCGTGGGTATCATGGTAGAAACGCCGGCGGCCGCCGTCATGGCACCGACGCTCGCCGAGGAATGCGATTTTTTTAGCATTGGCACGAACGACTTGACCCAGTACACCCTGGCGGTAGATAGAGGGAACCAAGCCGTCAGCTACTTATACGACCATTTTAACCCTGCCGTCTTGCGGTTCATCGAGATGACCATAAAGGCGGCCCATGCTCGGGGCATTTGGGTGGGTCTCTGTGGTGAGATGGCTGGCGACTTACAGGCTACAAAGTTACTCGCCTCCATGGGCCTCGATGAGTTGAGCATGAGCGCGACAGCCATCCCCATGGTCAAGGAGGCCATCCGCAACAGTGATGGAGATGAGGGGTTAGCGCGCCGGATATTGCGGATGGCTACGGCCGAAGAAGTAAGGGCAATTTTAGCCAAGTGATGGCCAAGGAGTAAAATTGAGCATAACGAACATGTCTAGCCTAATTTCCCCCATCATGCTGTAAGGCAAGGTGGGGGAAGTTAGTGAGGCCGAATATATTACAAAAAATTAAAAGTAGGTTAACTTGTGCAAAATTGTTGGGTGGTAAGGTGTAGGCAGAGTAGATAGAAAGGGGTCGACCGATGAAAAAATTGGCTCTCATTCTCGTGGCAGTGACTCTCCTTGCCTCTCTCCTTACCGGCTGCGGTCTAGTCGAGGACAAAACAATCACCATGGTGTGGTACCCGAATGAATCTGGGATGGACGTCAAGGACGCTCGCGACGAAATCGGCAAAATAGTAGCACAGGCCACCGGCAAGACGGTAGAGCACAAGCTCACCACCGACTACGTCATCGCCATCGAGGCTATCGTCTCCGGCCAGGCTGACCTCGCCTTCATGGGTGCTGTCGGTTACATTATGGCCAACACCCGCAATGCTAAGGTGCTCCCGCTTGTGGTGAACAGCGGACGCTCCGGCACACTCTCTGATGCCGTGTACTATAGCTGGATGATTGTCAAAGAAGGCAATGAGGGTCAGTATAAAACCGGCGATACCTTTTCGCTGGACAATATTGCCGGCAAGCGTTTTTCATTTGTTTCCACCGCTTCAACCTCTGGCTTTGTGGTGCCTGCCGCGGCCATCGTCAATCACTTCTCGGCAAAGTCTCCTTGGCAAAACATAAAACAAGAGGATGTTACCGAAGGTGGCCAAGGCAAATTATTCAGTGCGGTGCTTTACGGGGGCTCACATCAAGGTTCGACATTTAATGTCCTCTCCGACCGCGCGGACATTGCCGCCACTTGCGACGTTTGCATTGCCAACGACATCGAGCTTGTCTCTGGAACTCATAACCAGGCGGGCGCCGTTTACCGTGTCAGAGACACCGCTCCCGCACCATTTAATACGATGCCGGGTGCAAGGTTCGTCTTAATCTCTTCTATCCCGGTGCTAAACGCCCCGTTTGTCGTCAACACAGGTACCGTTAACGCCAAAGACCTCGCCGCCCTGCGCACTTTATTTACCAGCGAAGAAGTAACCAAGAACGAGCGCATCTTTATCCCGAGCGGCTCAGCCTTCAAGGGTTTCTATCGTCAAGGACAGCGCTTCCTCGTAGTTGACGACGCGTGGTTCAACCCTATCAGAGCGCTGGGCGGAAAATAAACGAGTAGATCGGGGGAGCTCAAAATGTCACTGTTAACGGTGAAAGGCGTGAGCAAGCACTATAACGAGCGCATTGTAGCTCTCTCTGATGTTTCTTTTGCGATTGAGCCGGGGGAGTTTGTCGTCATCATCGGCTCCTCCGGTGCCGGCAAATCGACTTTGCTGCGCTGCATCAATCGCATTGTCGAGGTCACCAGCGGTGTCGTCACTTTTGACGGGCTCGATGTGGGCTCTCTCGACAAAAGGGAGTTGCGCAAAATGCGCACCAAAGTAGGTATGATCTTTCAGCACTACAATCTAGTCAACCGCCTGTGTGTGCTCGAGAATGTCTTGCATGGCCGGCTTGGATATAAATCGACCTGGGCAGGAGCCTTGGGTATCTACAGTGAGGAAGAAAAGGCCCAAGCGCTGCGAGTCCTGCGTTTGGTAGGGTTGGAGGAGCAGGTTTACCAAAGATGTGACCAGCTGAGCGGCGGGCAGAAGCAAAGGGTGGGCATTGCCCGCGCTTTGCTTCAAGACCCGAAGCTTTTGCTCTGCGATGAGCCCATCTCCTCACTTGACCCCAATGCCTCCAAGGTGATTATGGACTACTTAAAAAAAATAAACACCGAGCTTGGCATAACCTGTCTCGTCAACCTGCACCAAGTCCATGTTGCCCTCGCCTATGCGGAGCGCATCATTGGCGTTAAGCGTGGCCGCGTCGTCTATGATGGGTTGACGGAGCACCTAACTGCCGAAACCATCCATGACATCTACGGGTCTGAGGCGGGAGACCTCTTATTGGGCAGCGGAGGGAACCATGTCGGCTGATTACCTCATCAAAAAAAGAAGCAACACCCTGAAAGTTCTCTTGGGCCTAGGCTTTCTCTCCCTTGCGGCGGCGTTTATCACCGAGTATGACCCAGTGACCGGGTTGATTAGCGGTCTAGACGCTCTGCGCTGGGTAGCGACCAATTTTTACCCTAATGAGCAGTCTCTCACTCGTCTGCCATCCATCATAAATAGACTGCGAGAAACGGTGCTCATGTCTATAGCCGCAACCACGGTCGCGGCTTTTTCTGCCACTTTCTTCGCCTTGTTAGGCGCACAGACCACCAAGGTAAACGATGCCTTGCGCCTCATGAGCCGCAGTGTAGCCTCATTTTTGCGCAATATACCTGCTGTTGCTTGGGCGATGATCCTCCTCTTCACCTTTGGCCAGAGCTCTTTAACGGGTTTCCTCGCCTTGTTTTTTTCTACCTTTGGGTTTTTAACTAGGGTTTTCATGGAAACATTTGACGAAACCACGGCGAGTTCCATCGAGGCCTTGACCGCGACCGGTGCCAGCTACATGCAGATAATTTTTCAGGCGGTGCTTCCGGCCAGCCTTCCGCAGATGATTAGCTGGATGCTCTACATGGTCGAAACCAATATCCGGGACGCTACCCTGCTGGGCATACTCACCGGCACCGGTATCGGCTTCTCCTTCGCGCTTTTTTACAAAAGCATGAATTACCACGCCGCCAGTCTGGTGGTCATCGTCATCGTAGTGACTATCTTGGTAATCGAATATATCTCGAATCACATTAGGAGGGTGATTTTGTAATGCAACGCGAGCAGTCTCTCGCCCCACTCTGGCAACCCAAAGTCCGCCCTCGTCTTGGCCAACACCGAGCATTGAACAAACCCCTCGACAAGGGCACACTCTTCATGCGGCTGACCATGGCCACATTTCTGGCCCTTACTGTTCTCGCCTTTGCCAGTTTCGACTACCAAGGCATCAATATCTATAATGCTTTCCTCGGGACAATAGACAATTTCCGGGTGCTGATGTTGAGCCCCCAACTAACCCATTTTAGCCTGGTAGAAGCCGCTGAAGGCATGCTCATTACCTTGAGCCTGGCGCTACTGACCACGGTCATTGGCGCTATCCTGGCGCTATTCTTTGGCTTACTGGCGGCGCAGAACCTTTCCTCGCCGCTAGTTTCCAGTCTAATCAAGGGGGGCGTGGCCTTTATAAGGGCGGTGCCGACCATTCTTTGGGTGCTCATCTTCGCCATCGCCGCCGGCCTAGGCAGCGTGGCGGCGGTTACCGGCATGGCATTTCACTCGGTGGGGTACTTGGTCAAAGCCTATTCGGAGGCCTTCGAAGAAGTCGACAGCGGCGTTATCGAAGCATTGCGGGCCACGGGTGCGAGTTGGTGGCAAATAGTCTGCCAAGCGGTGTTGCCGACGGCGCAGAGTTACCTCTTGTCTTGGACCTTTGTCCGTTTTGAGATCAACTTTGTGGGGGCGTTGGCCATGGGTGCTGCCGCCGGAGCGGGTGGCCTGGGCTTTGATTTGTTTTTGGCGAGCGCGCATTACTTCGATTTGCGCGAGGTAGGTTTCATCACCTACTTGGTTTTGGCGGTGGCTCTAGTGCTCGAAACCATCACTACCCAAATCAAAGTGCGCCTGCGGGTCCAGACGTAGATGCGCGGGAACGAGGAGCGCGTCGCCCATATTATGGAAAGAATTCTCGCTACCATAGAGGCAACGCGCCACCAGCCCGAGCTACGGCTGCCCTCCGAGCATGGCCTGGCGAAGGAGCTCGGTATGTCGCGCTCCTTGGTGCAGAAAGCCTACGCTCGCCTGGAAGATTTGGGTTATCTTTACGGCAAGCAAGGTATCGGACACTTTACTGCTCAGAAGAAGATCGGCCTCGAAGTATCTCTTAACTCCGGCAAAGGGTTCAGCGCCGAGATCAAAGCGCAGGGATGGCAGGTGCATAGTGAGCTGCTTTCACTCCACACCCGGGTGGCTGACCGGGCCTGGGCACAAAGACTGGGCCTGGTTGAAACAGACCTAGTGTATGAGCTTAGGCGTTCCCGGAGAGTAGAGGGGTTGGTGGTGGCCACCCACACCTCCTACTTGTCCCAAGCAAAATTCGCCCACCTCGAAAACTTTGTGGCGACAGAATCGTTGTTTGCGGCCCTTAAAAATTATCACATTGAGGGCCTACGCTGCGGAGATTTCTTGCTGGACATTACCCTTGCTACGGAAGAAGACGCCAAGGTCTTTAACTGCCCACGTCAAGTCCCGCTGGTAAATTTAAAGGGGGTCAATTACGACATCGCCTCTTTGAGCCCGATTGAATATTACGAAGCGAAATATCGGGGCGATATGTTCAAGTTCAGATTTGGCTAAGGAAAGCGAGGGGAATGCTGTGCAGCGCCTCAGACGAACCAAGATTCTAATCGAAAGCGGCCTGGCCGTTTGCCAAAAGTTATCACAGCAGATCCTGCAAAAATATGAGGTCACGGTCATTGTGCCTCCCCACAATGGACTGGTGATGGTCAAGGTGCGCGACCAGGCCGAAGGCAAGTTATTTTATCTGGGCGAAGTGCTCGTAACCGAGTGTCGCGTGCAAATAGGGACCACGCTTGGCATTGGACTGGTGCAGGACCATCAGCCAAAAGTTGCTTATCATCTAGCGGTGATTGATGCGGCCTACCAAGCGGAGCTACCTGAGGTAGAGGAGTGGGAGGGGCAACTGGCTGCGGCAGAAGATGACCTGGCAAGAATACAGGCTGGCGAGGCTCTCACTCTCGAGCGCACCAAGGTGCATTTCTCAATGATGAATATCGAAGGAGCACACTGAGATGAAAGTTGATTATGTGCACAGCGTTCAGACCGCCTACCGCAAGTTGCTAGACTGTCTCGCCAAACCCGGCACGATGCACTCGCTCAGGCCCGAGAGCGCAGCGCTTGACTTGCCCGTAGCGTGCTACAAATCGACGATGATGCTCATGATGATGTTTTTAGATCCGGAGGTTTCATTTCACATCATCGGTCGCCGCAAGGAGGATGCCGAGCGGTACGTCACCCAGCTCTGCGGTGCGCGGGTGTCCCCGCTCGGGGAGGCCGACTTTGTCTTCGTCCTGAAAGACAGAGACCAAGGCGCCTTAATAGAGGCCATCCAGGCCAGCAAGCTGGGAGATCTTGTCGCTCCACATCTTTCGGCCACTGTTATCGTCGAGGTGGAGAAAAATACTGCCCATGACGAGCTCTTGTTGAGCGGTCCTGGCATACAATGGGTTTCTCCCACCAGTATAATCACTGATGCCGAGTTTGTTGATTCGCGGGCGGCAAAAAATGTGGAGTACCCCCTCGGCATCGAAATGCTTTTTGTGGACGAGGACCATAGACTGTTCGCCATCCCGCGCACGACGACAATATCGAAGGTGAGGTGAGGCTCTTGGCCTACGTTGCAGTCAAGGGCGGGGAAGCAGCCATTGCCGAATCAATAAAACGATTGCGTTACGAGCGATTGCGAGAGCGCCGGACGATTGCCGTCAAGGCTATTAGGAGCGGTCTGCGCGCCTTGGTGGATAGAGTTATGTCCGAGGCCAGTCTGTACGCGAAGGAATTGGCGGCCTTGGCCATCAAGCAGGCTGAGGGCAACCCAGAGGAAGCCACCTTCCTCCTCCGGGCCTACCGCTCCACCTTGCCGCGCAAGTACTATTCACGCCTTACTTCGATGGGCTCCATGTTCGTGGAGCGCAGAATATCAGCTGCCTTTAAAGACATTGCCGGCGGGCAGCTACTAGGGGCATCGGCCGACTATACGCATCGCCTGCTCGACTTTAACCTAGAAAAGGAAACGTCAGCCAATGTGCGCGCGTGGCTGGCCGCTTTTCAAAGGGAGCAGGAAGCCGAAAAGCCTAGTGTCATGCCTCGGGTAGAACTGCCCCGCGTCACGGACATACTGCGGAGTGAAGGGCTACTACGGCGTATGCAGCAAGACGATACCGCTCCGCGCGACATCACCCGCCAGAGCATGACCTTTCCGGCGGAGCGCAGCGAACGGTTGCAGACCTTGACCCGCGGCGAAAGCGGTGCGGTGGTGGCCCTTGGCTACGCTGCAATACGTGGCTACGGCCTAGCGGCTCATCCGACTGTCGCCGCGTTGATGGTTGGTAGAGTAGCCATAACGATAGATTACCCACTAGGGGCGTGTGACAGCGACGACGAGGCCCTGTACCTCGGGCAAGTGCGCGTGACCGAAGTAGATGCCATCATCCCCGCCGCCAAGAAAGGGCAGGGCGGTAAGCAAGAAATAGAAATTCGCCTCGGGTACGGCCTGTGCTTCGGCCAGAACGAGAGTAAGGCCATTGCCATGAGTGTCCTAGACTATTGTCTCGAACACCCTATCCCTGACTCTCCCGTTCACGACGAGGAATTTGTCCTAACCCACATTGATTCCGTTGAAGCCAGCGGTTTTATTTCGCACTTGAAATTGCCACATTATGTAACCTTCCAATCTGAACTGGACGCGGCGCGTCGGATCAATCGGGGTGAACGATGAATAAGTATAATTTCGCCTTCTTTGATGAACAGTCCAAACGTGAAATCAGAAGGGCTCTGCTCAAGGCCGTCGCCATTCCTGGGTACCAGGTCCCGTTTGCCTCGCGCGAGATGCCTATTGCGCGCGGCTGGGGTACAGGTGGTTTGCAGGTGATGTTGGCCATAGTGGGCAAAAAGGACGTCATCAAGGTTATTGATCAAGGGTCAGACGACTCCGTCAATGCAGTAAGCATCAGAAAATTTATTCAACAGATGACGGGCGTGCTCGAGACTGCCGAAACAAGCGAGGCCAGCATCGTGCAGAGCAGGCACCGTGTGCCGGAGGTGCCCCTTACGGGCGAGCAGATTCTCATTCTCCAAGTGCCGATACCTGAGCCCTTGCGGGAAACGGAGCAAAGCGAACTAAGGGCCAAAAGATTGCATGCCGAAAAGGAATACAGCGGAGTCTGGCTATCGCTGTTTGAGCAGATTATGAAGTATGGGTGTACTGCGACCGGAGCTGACCACCCGACGATGGTGCATGAGCGCTATGTGATGTCCCCAAGCCCCATCCCGCGCTATGATAACAGGAGGCTAAATGATTGTGCGGCTCTAATCTTGTTTGGCGCGGGCCGCGAAAAAAAGATTTATGCTCTGCCGCCCTACACCAAGGTAGAGTCACTAGCCTTTGTCGATCGCCCATTCGTCAGCGAGAGCATGCACGGTAAGATTTGTCGTCTCTGTGGCGCCGAGGGCGTTTTTCTCGACGAGTCCGTTCAAGCGGCAGGAGCGGGACCATTTTATGAGTGCAATGATACCGGCTACTGCCGGCAGAGGCAAAGCAGTAAGTCGCGCCTAGACAGGGGGGAGCAAAGTGGAGACTAACGAAGGAGCTGTACTTTCTCTCCAGAATTTTCGCAAACAGTTTGGCAGCGGTTGCGAAAAATGTGCTGACCTTGACGAGAGGCACTTGCAGCGGAATTACTGCCCCAACTGTCGCACGACCTACGCCTGTGCGGATGTCTCTTTGGAGCTTTACGGCGGCGAAATTCTTGGTGTGGTCGGAGAATCCGGCTCGGGCAAATCAACCCTGCTCCGTTGCCTGTACTTCGATGAGGAGGCCAGCAGCGGAGAGGCCTTTCTTCAGGGTTACAAAAGTGGGCAAGTTAATATCTTTACCGAAACCGGCCAACAGAAGCGATATATTCGCAACTACCATCTCGGCATGGTCTACCAAAACCCCTACATGGGCCTACGCATGAGCTTTTCTTCCATCGGCAATATCGCCGAAAAACTCATTGCCGCAGGCGGGCGCTCTGTTGACGAGATGACAGGTAGGGCCACCTCACTGCTACACAAAGTAGATATCCCCCCGTATCGCTTCCTGGAGACGCCCGCCACTTTCTCAGGGGGCATGCAGCAACGGGTCCAAATAGCCAAGGCACTTTCGAATAACCCGCCCATTCTCTTGCTAGATGAAATTACTACCGGGCTAGACCTTTCCGTTCAAGCGAAAGTCCTCGATCTCATCAAAGGGATACAGCGGGAGCTCAGTATTAGTATGATTGTGGTCTCGCATGATCTGGCAGTGATCCGCATGCTGGCCGAGCGGACCATAGTGATGCTCGATGGAAAAATTGTCGAGCAGGGGTTGACGGACCAAGTGCTAGAGGATCCGCAACACCCTTACACCCAGAAATTGGTGCAATCGCTGCTATAGCAGAGGGAGGAAATATTGTGTACCTGATTAAAAATGGCATTCTAGTCCTTGAAGACCGCCTGCAAAATGCCTGTGACCTCCTCATCTCGGGCGACCGCATTGCACGAATTGCCAAAGAGGGCGAAATCAACCCAGACGGCTACAGAGTGATCGACGCTTCAGGCAGTTTCATTGCCCCCGGCTTTATAGACATGCATTCCGACTATATCGAGCATATGGCCTCTCCCCGTCCCAGTAGCGTGCTCGACCTCAAGATGGCCCTGCGCGAGGCAGAAAAGCAGCTCATCAACCAAGGCATTACCACCATGTACCACTCACTTTCCCTTTATAAGGAATCCATCTTTACCCCCAAAAAAATCAGAACGTCAGAAAGCGTTAAAAAACTAGTCGAGCTAATAGAGGAACTAAATCATAGTGTTAACCTCATCAACCATCGCTTTCACGCGCGTTACGAAATCGATAATGTCGACGAAGTCCCCTACTTAATCGCTCACCTCAGGGACAAGAGGATTCACCTGCTCTCTTTCATGGACCACACCCCCGGTCAAGGGCAGTATCGGGATTTAGAGACCTATAAGGCTACGGTGAATGGCTACTGCCAGCTTACGGAGTGTGAATTAGCGACGCACATTGCGGAGGCCAAGAATAAGGAAAAGCTTGACTTAGCCACAATCATGCACATCAGTAAAATCGCCCAAGAAAACGGCGTCACCCTAGCCTCCCATGATGATGACTCGCTGGCTAAACTAAATTTAGTAAAAAGTTTGGGCACCACCATCTCCGAGTTCCCCGTCACTATGAACATTGCTCGAGGCGCGAAAGAGCGGGGCATGTTCACCGTGGCCGGCGCTCCTAATGTGCTGCTGGGCGGGTCGCACTCCGGCAATCTCTCGGCCAAAGAGGCCATCAAGGAAGGATGCATCGATATCCTCTGTAGCGACTACTACCCGGCGTCCCTGTTGCACGCCGTCTTTTTGCTGGAGCAGGAACTGGGCTACGGTTTAGCCGAATTTATTAAATTCATTACCATCAATCCAGCCAAGGCGCTTGGCCTTAGCAAAGACTACGGCTCCCTAGCCGAGGGGAAGAAGGCCGATCTAGTAATCATTGCTCAAGGAGAGGATTGCCTGCCGATGATTACCTCGGTCTGGGTCGATGGGCAGCTAGTTTCGCAGCTCCACTATTCCCGCCGGCGGGTGGCGGTATGATCGGGCAGAAGCAATTGTCGGCTCAGCCAACCATACACAACGATTGCACGCTCCACAACGTCACTCTTGGCACTTGGACGGAAGTAGGTCCTTATAATGTTTGGGACAATGTGGTTTTCGGCGATTTTTCGTATACTTCCGGGTTCAATCAGCTGCAAAACGCAGTGGTTGGCAAGTTTGTCAACATCGCCGCGATGGTGAGGATTGGCGCGGTGCAACACCCTCTCGATAGACCTACCCTGCACCATTTTACTTATCGACGCCAACTCTATGGCCTGGCCGACGAGGACGATGCAGAGTTTTTCGCCTGGCGGCAGGCTCAAAAGGTAGAGATAGGGCATGATGTCTGGCTGGGTCACAATGCTATCATCCTTCCCGGGGTTACCGTTGGGCATGGCGCAGTGGTGGGTAGCGGTGCGGTGGTCACGCGCGACGTAGCACCGTACGCAATTGTCGGGGGGGTGCCAGCCCTCTTCATCCGGGAGAGACTCTCCACGGCGATAGCCCAAAAAATGCAGGAAATTAAGTGGTGGGACTGGGAGTATGAGCTAATTAAAGAGCGTTTCCAAGACTTCTTGCTCACCCCAGAAGAGTTTGTCACCAAGCATGGGACGGTGAGGTAAAATCATGGGCGAGGTCTTAAAAGTGAGCGGGCTTAACAAACACTTTGCCCTTTTTCCAGGGCCGAAGGTGCTGGTTGGTTGCCAAGACGTCCACCTAGTGCTCGGGCGAGGCGAATTCGTCGGTATTACCGGGCGTAGCGGCTCCGGCAAATCGACCATCCTCAAGTGTATCTACCGCACCTACTTACCCCAAAGCGGGCACATCTGGTACGACTCGGCCCGCTTCGGCTCACTGGATTTAGCAAAAGCCAGTGAGCGTAGGATCGCACACTTGAGGCGGCAGGAAATTGGGTATGTGTCACAGTTCCTTAGCGTCTTGCCGCGCATCACCGCCCGCGGAATTGTCGAAAGCGCGATGCTCGACGACGGCCTCGACCTTCCACAGGTGCGCCAGGCGACAGAGAAGTTGCTCGCCCATTTTGAGTTGGACCAAAGTTTGTGGGATGTTTTCCCGCAGACCTTCTCGGGCGGCGAAAAACTCCGTTTGAACATCGCCCGGGCCATGGCCAAGAAACCGCGCCTATTGCTGCTTGATGAGCCCACCGCCTCGCTCGACCATGAATCAAAAGCCCGCGTTAAAGAACTGCTAGTGAAGCTCAAAACTGAAGGCACCTCTCTGCTCGGCATTTTTCACGACCTTGAGTTTATGGATGGCGTTTGCGACAGAGTCCTCGCGATGAGTGCAGGCCGGCTAACGGCCCAAAATTTGAGATAAGAGGTGGCAGATGAGTATCGACATGCATGTCCACACCCACATTTCGGACAGCGACTACTCCATTGCCCAGACACTTGGGTTGGCAGAGTCACGCGGAGTCAGTCACATAGCAATCACCGATCACGATACGGTATCTGGCGTAGGGCGTGCTCTCGAGTTAGGCAAGGCGCTGGGCATCAGTGTCATTCCCGGCGTTGAAATCTCGGCCTTTGACTTTAAACGGAAGAAAAAGGCTCATATTCTAGGTTACAACTTCGTCCTGCCGGCCCCGGCCATCACCAGGCTTTGTGCTCCGCTCTTAATGAGACGGCGCGAGAACTCCCTCTGGCAGTTAGCGACCCTCAGCAGCCTAGGCTACGATATTTCGCCTGCGGAAGTCTTGGAGAAGGCTCGCCATAGCACTTCAATCTATAAGGCCCACATGATGGAAGTGCTCATCAATAAAGGATATGGGCAAAGCGATTACGTGACATTGTACCGGCAGTTATTTGGCAAAGATGGCCTCTGCGCCCGCGACATCCTTTATGTAGACGTGCACGAGGCTATTCAGGCGGTTAAAGAAGACGGAGGGCAGGCTATCTTCGCTCATCCCGGGCAAGAGGAAAGTAGCTTTGACCTAATTGAGGAGCTATGGGACACCGGTCTAGACGGCATCGAGCTCCACCACTGCGACAACAGTCCCGTCGACAAGGCAACAATACTCGCCCTCGCCAAACAGCGCCACCTGATATTGACCGCAGGCAGTGATTTTCATGGCAACTACGGCAGTAAGGTCGATTTAGGCGACTTGCCGGCGATGCCTCCGCACACCAACATTGGCCGGGTGCTGGATTTTGGGAGGACCCAGGTGGCGAGGACAGTGGGCCAGGCGTCCACCGCCTTGTGCCCGCCCTTTCCTGTGGAGCGCCTGCCCGCGACCAGCCAAGGCTGATGTGGCAACCACTTAGGCACGACCATCGCCGCCGCTCCTCATCCTACCTGGCCATTTGGCGACCGCGCAGTCTATTTTACGTCCCCGGGATGCCGAGATTGTGAAGACCTTTTGCCCCTTGTCGAGCGATTAAGTCAAGAGAAGGGTCTAGAGCTAATCGTCCTCGATATCAATAGAGCAGAAAACCTGCGTCTCATGGTGAGTCTAATAAAGGCGCGAAATCTTCCCCCAGAGACGGCGGGCACCGTTCCCGCCTTTTTTACTCGTGAAGCGCAGATGCTAGGGGTTTTTGGTGCCGCCGACCTGCCAACCTCGCCCGCACCATCCCCAGAGCTTGGCCTGGCTGGGGTGCTGGCAGCGGGTCTGGCCGATGGTCTAAACCCCTGCACCTTGAATGTACTGTTAGTGTTGCTGTCCATGAGTTTAGTGGTTGGACGGAAAAACATCTTAAAGACGGGGCTGCTGTTTATACTGGGTGTCGTTGGCACCTATTTCTTGATTGGGTTGGGGCTCGGTCAAGTATTGTCCCCCTTGCGTGGGCTGCCCGCCTTAAGGGCGGGTATGTACCTCCTTGGCGGCGCGGGCTTATTATACTTAGCAATCTCGCCGCCCAGCCTGTTGGGCAGGTTCAAGTTAGCGTTGGCTAGGCGTATAAATGCTCTCCGCCACCCCAAGATGGGTTACTTGGCGGTATTTTTTTTGGGGGTGCTTTCCTCTGGTTTTGAGTTCGTCTGCACAGGGCAAGTCTATCTGCCCATAGTGATGTACCTGGCCAAGGCAGAGCCGCTCGTGTTTGCGCAGAACATATTCATTTACAATCTGGCCTTCGCTTTGCCGATGCTAATCTTAGTGGGTGCGATGCATGCCGGACTTGATGCGGTGTCCATCCAGAGGGCAATGAAGGTTCCCATCTTTAGCCATGCCAGCAAAGTGGTAGCGATATTATTGGCATTGTACTTCGTGGTGCAGGGGATAGCAGGCCTTTTAACCTAAGTTCGTCACTTTCATCGCATAGCCCCAGGTTGTAACTTGCCATTGAAAGTCAACAGCCGGGTGCTCCCAATCCGCCAGGTGCAATTGATTTCAGGCATATCCCATTTCCGCGCTCATATACATGTACTGAAGATTGTGAGCGATGGGGGAGATTTGCGGTGAACGACCACATCTATGAGCGGGTGCTGGAGATTGCCAAGTATGTCGCCGACACCAAGGCGACCGTACGCTCCGCCGCTGACCACTTCAATGTCAGTAAGAGCACGGTGCACAAGGACATCACCGAAAGACTGCGCGCCATTAATGCCGGAATGTATGAAGAGGTAAGCGAAGTCTTAAGCTATAACAAAGCGACGCGGCATCTGCGTGGCGGCGACGCCACTAGGCGCAAGTATAAGGGAGAATGACGGCGCGGGGCTTATTGCCCAGCGCCGTTCCATTATCGCCGCACACCCTTGCAGGGAAAGCGCCGGCTGTGTAGAACATATCATGTGGCAAGCTGACAGTCGGCATTGCGGTTTTTGTTTGCAGACAAGCATTTTAAGGGGGTCAATGATGTGTGGTTCGGAGGAAAGGACATCGGGATAGACTTGGGAACTGCTACCGTACTGGTCTATGTGCGGGGCAAGGGGGTAGTGCTCAATGAGCCCGCCGTGGTGGCCATTGAGCGCAATACTAATCGCATCTTGGCCATTGGTGAGGAAGCGCGGCGCATGATTGGTCGCACGCCGGGGCATATAATTGCCGTACGACCGTTGCGGGAGGGTGTTATTGCGGACTTCGATATCACCGAGCGCATGCTTAAGCATTTCATCCATAAAGTTTGTGGCAGCAATCCCTTATTCAAGCCGCGGGTCATCGTCTGTGTGCCTTCGAATACTACCTCGGTTGAGAAGCGGGCGGTCGAAGACGCCGTGCGTAATGCCGGTGCTAAAGAATGGTTCTTGATTGAGGAACCGGTGGCGGCGGCCCTTGGCGCAGGGATAGATATCACTAAGCCCAATGGGAACATGGTCCTGGACATTGGCGGCGGCACCACCGATGTGGCCCTGATGTCGCTTGGCGGCATCGTGCTCAGCGACGCTGTGCGCATTGGTGGCGACAAATTTGACGAAGCCATGGTGCGCTACGTCAAAAAGCGCTACAACCTGCTTATCGGCGAGCGCACCGCGGAAGAAATCAAAATTAAAGTAGGAACGGTTTTTCCGAGTGGGCGCAATGCCACCATGGAGGTCAGGGGTCGTGACCTAGTATCGGGGTTGCCGGCGGCGATTAGTATTTGCTCGACTGAGTGCCTAGACGCCTTTGCCGAACCGACCAACAGCATCGTAGCCCTGGTGCGCTCCGTCCTTGAGCGCACGCCGCCAGAGCTGTCTTCGGACATTGTCGAGAAGGGCATTATCATGACGGGCGGGGGTTCATTGCTCGACGGGCTGGACAAGCTGATTGCCGAGGTGACCCAGGTGCCCTGTGCGGTGGCGGATGACCCCGTAAGCTGCGTAGCCCGCGGTACCGGAGTGGCCCTCGAGAACCTCGAGGCCCTGCGTAGCACCATGGAATACTCTCGGCGGGAGCGAAAATAGCATGCTCAACATAGATGACATCAAAAAGATTATCCCCCATCGGTATCCCTTCTTGCTCATCGATCGTGTATCGGAACTTACCCCTGGGGTAAGGGCGGTGGGTCACAAACAAGTGACCATCAACGAACCATTCTTTGGCGGTCACTTCCCTGACTATCCCATCATGCCGGGCGTCCTGATTGTCGAGGCTTTAGCGCAAGTAGGTGCAGTGGCTTTGCTCTCCGTGCCGGAACACCAGGGTAAATTGGCCCTGTTCGCGGGCATAGATGCGGTGCGCTTTAGGGCCGAGGTGCGTCCGGGGGATGGTCTGCGCTTAGAGGTAGAGTTACAAGGGCTCAAGTTTGGTATTGGCAAAGGCATGGCTAAGGCTTTTGTCGGCGATCAATTAGTCGCCTCGGGGCAACTCCTTTTTGCGCTGAAATAAGTGCTGTACGGAGGTGCCTAGCCACGTCGCTGGGAACAATTTTTGAGGGGGTGTGCTATGCCGCGCAAAATACTCATTGTGGATGACGAGGAGAATATTCGGTCAGGGCTTAGCTACGCTTTGAAACGCGAGTCCTACGAGGTCTATACCGCGGACAATGGGCTAGATGCCTTAAAGCAGGCCCGCGAAGTCAACCCAGATGTCATCCTGCTCGACCGCATGTTGCCGGGGCTGGATGGCCTTGAGGTTTGTCGCCAGCTGCGGGCGCAGTCGGATGTGCCGATCATCATGGTCACGGCCAAGGACACCGAGATGGACACTGTCGTTGGTCTGGAAGTGGGTGCAGACGACTATATTACCAAGCCGTTTTCCTTGAACGTTCTCCTGGCCCGGATCAAGGCAGTATTGCGTCGGAAAGAGGTTCTGGCTGTGCCGGAGGGCTCGACCGATGAGGGTCTTAGTTACGGCCCGTTTACCCTGTACCCCCAAAAGTACGTCGCCTACTGGGGCGAAAAAGATCTATTGCTGACCCCGAAGTTGTTTGACATACTGCATCTGCTAATCCGCAACCCCGGCCGGGTTTTTTCCCGCGACGAGCTCCTCGAAAAGGTGTGGGGGATAGATTATGCCGGGGAGACGAGGACAGTAGATGTGCACATCACTTGGTTGCGTAAACGTATAGAAAAGGACCCGAGCGACCCCAAGGTCTTGCTCACAGTGCGCGGCGTCGGGTACAAACTGGCTGAGCATCTTCATGCTTAAGAGTCTCAGGGCCAGGCTTTCCGTCATGGTGATGCTTTTAATGGCCCTGTCTCTCGGAGTCTTGGGAGTGTGGCTGACAACGGAACTCCGCGCCCTTTTGGCACTCATTGTCGGCTCGCTTTTAGCTATTATTTACACCCAAGCCGTGCGCAAACCATTGCGGCTGATGGCAGAGGTGGCCTTAGGCATTGCCAATGGCGACTTTCATCGCCGGGCAGATGTGAGTGGCCCGACCGAAATCAGGCAATTGGCAAGGGCTCTAAATAATATGGCGGACAATTTGGAGAGAGAGCTACATAGGGTACAAGTGACCGCCGAAAAATTACAGGCCGTCCTAGGGTCGCTGCGCGATGGGGTGCTCCTCATAGACAACAGAGAGAATATCGAACTGATCAACCCAAGAGCGGCGGAAATGCTCGGATTTAACGTGGAAGTAGTATTGGGCAAGCGGGATACATTGCTACTGCGCCACCCTGAGCTCAGTGAGCTCTTGCGGCAAGCGCGGCGAGAAGTTAGCGCCTGTTATAGGCGCATTCTCTTAGGCGGACAGGCAGTACGCCACATTCGGGCGGCGGTCCTGCCGCTGGAGTCAAAGAGAATGCTAATTGTCCTCCAAGACCTTACCGAGGTGTATACCGCCATAGATATTCGCCGCGATTTTGTGGCCAACGTCTCGCACGAGCTGCGCACCCCGCTCACTTCGCTCGGGCTGATGGTCGAAAACCTCTTGCGCGGTGCTTTAGACGAGCGCGACGTGGCCGAGGATTTCTTGCGGCGCATGGCGGGCGAGATTGAGAGGCTCACGGAGATGGTCATGGAATTGCTACAGCTGGCACGACTGGAAAGTGGCCAGGAAGAGTTGCGTATGGGTGGTTTTCTTGCCGGGGAGCTGGTGCAAGAAGCAGTCGGCACCATACAGGGGTTGCTTGTAAGCAGGCGGCAAAATGTCGTCCTAGAGGGAGAACCGGAGCTGTCTTTATCGGGTGATCGAGAAAAACTCAAACAGGTACTGATCAATCTTCTCGACAACGCGAGCAAGTTTTCGCCGGAGGGTTCCACGATTACCGTCGGCCTGCGCGAACACAGCCACGAGGTAGATTGCTCCGTGAAAGACCGCGGAGCGGGAGTGTTGCCCGAGCATTTGCCTCGGGTCTATGAGCGCTTTTTCAAGAGTTCCCCTAGTCGCGGTGGGGGCACCGGCCTTGGGCTGGCCATAGTCAAACACATTATCGAAGCGCATGGCGGCTCCGTGTATGTGCGCAGTAAACTTGGCGAGGGGTCGACCTTTGGATTCACATTGCCTAAAAAAAGTGAAATGGGGTCAATTTAATGCAAGTTTTACATGCTTGCTATATTCTCTACGGGGAAATAGATTATAATGTCCTTGTGTAGGTGTACATACTCTTCTTCGCATCGACAGGAAAAGTAAAAAGGAGGAAATGCTTTGCGAAAAATCTTAACGATTCTCGTCCTGGTGGCTGTCCTACTCACGGTCTTCGAACTAGGCGCCTCTCCGGCTCGCGCCAGTACCATCAACATCACATTTAACGGGCGTCCCCTCGTCGCCGACGTCGCTCCTGTTATTCGTAATGGGCGCACCTTGGTCCCCTTCCGCGCAATTTTTGAGGCTCTTGGCGCCCGGGTGACCTGGGATGAAGCCACAAACACTGTTGCCGGTTACAGAGGGCGGCAGGCTGTGGTCCTCACCATCGGCAGCCGTACTGCTTGGGTTAACGGCCCTGCGGTGGCTTTAGATGTGGCTCCTCAAGTTATCAACGGCCGCACCATGGTGCCGCTGCGCTTTATCGCTGAGAGCATGGGAGCGCAGGTTGAATGGGTCGCGGCCACAAATACCGTGACCGTTGCTGCCACCCTCCCCACTCTGCCGCAGGTCGGCGGCGTCATTACCCATGGTCGCATCGCCGACCCGGTAGTGCTAAACCCAATCTTGGCTAACGACACTGAGTCCGCCTTTGTCCTCTCCCGTACCAACCTCGGTCTGGTGCGTCGCGATCAAAACGGCGAGATCATCAACGCCCTGGCTGACAGGTGGCAGTGGTTCCCCCAAACCATGACTTGGCGTTTCTGGTTGCGGCCGGGGCTGGTATGGCATGACGGCAGGCCCTTGACTGCCAATGACGTTAAATTTACCTTTGACACCATTCTTCATCCGGAATACACAGGTCGCCGTCGGGGCGATGTAGCCGCTGTAGAGGCAATTACGGTTGTCAATGAGCATGTCGTCGACTTTAGACTGAGAGTCCAAGATGCCCCATTCTTAGGGCGTATGTCCATGGGTATTATCCCGCAGCATGTTTTTCAGGGAACCGCGGTTAGAGATATGGCTGCCCATAACTTTAGCATTAATCCCATAGGGACAGGCCCCTACAGATTTGTCAGATGGGTCAGGGGTCAATTTGTTGAATTAGCGCGCAATCCCAACTGGCACTTAGATGGTCCTTTCATCGAGAGAATCATTATTAAGACCTATCCCGATTCCAGCGTCCTTCATGCCGCTTGGGAAAATGGGGACATTGACTGGGGTGCCGCCATCCCTCCAGACCAAATCGATACCGTCATGGCACGCTTTGCTAACAGGGCCAACTTCTTCGAGATTCCGGCGATTTTCGGCTACGACTATATCGGTCTTAACTTAACCCACCCTATTCTTCGGGACATTAGGGTGCGCCAAGCACTTATGTACGGAGCGGACCGCGAAGCCATTGTGCGCTCGGTCTATAACCATCGCGCTGACATCGTTAACGGGCATCTTCCCCCCTCACACTGGGCCCATAACCCCAATCTCTACAGGTACCCGCATAGCCGTAATCGTGCCATTGATCTTCTGCGGCAGGCCGGCTTTACCACCGTCGGTCGGGACGGTATTCGTACCAACGCTGCCGGGGAGAGATTGTCTTTCCGTTTCCTCATCCGCACCGGCATACCGGAGCGCCACGACACCCTAGCTATGCTTACCAGTCAATGGCGTCTTATTGGCGTAGAACTGCGTGCTGAGGTATTGGAGTGGTCTGTCCTCGTGGAAAGGCTCAATGTGGTGAATTTTGATATGAATATCATGGGCTGGAGTTTTGCCGAGGAGCCCGATTCATTCACCATTTTCCACTCCAGCCAAGGCCTAGACCCGGTTACCAGGCGCAATATCGGTATGAACAACATGCAATTGAATGACGCCGAAGTCGACCGCCTTATTATGCTCGGGCGCACCACTATGGACGAGACCGAACGCAAGAAAATCTACCAGCAACTTGATGTACGCTTGAACCAACTGTTGCCCTACATCTTCTTGCAGGCCAGAAATGGCGTGGTAGGCATCCATAACCGCATTCAAGGCGGAGTGGTGGGCATACGTGGCCTATCGTTCCCAGAGACACTCTTTATTGCTCCCGGCAGATAGTCTGCCTTTCATCTGAGGGCAATAAAAGCCGCTGACGAAAGTCGGCGGCTTTTATGCGTTAGTCTTAAGTTTTTACAGCGCTATTGACAAAACAATTTGGAGGGTGTAAAGTGGCAGTGTGCACAAAATGTGCACACTGCCACTTGGTAAATTGTAAATAAATTTTGCCTGAGGGGGTGCGTTTTGTTTACCGCCGTCATTACTGGCACCGGTGCTTACTTGCCTTCACGCATTGTGACGAATAAAGAGTTGGAAAGTGTCGTGGCTACCTCAGATGAGTGGATAATTTCCCGCACGGGCATTAGAGAGCGTCGTATTGCTGCGCCGGAAGAGGCGACTTCAGATTTGGCATACTACGCGGCAGTGGGCGCCTTAGAGCAAGCCGGGCTAAAGGCAGAGAATATAGATGCCATCATCGTAGCTACCGTGACCCCGGACATGCTCTTTCCCTCCACCGCTTGCATTTTGCAGGCCAGGTTAGGCGCAAGCAAGGCAGTGGCCTTTGACCTTAGTGCCGCGTGCACAGGTTTCATCTATGGCTTGGAACTGGCGCGAACGGCTATTTTTGCCGGCAGTTGGCAACATGTCCTCGTGGTTGGAGCAGAAACCCTCTCGCGCATCGTGGACTGGGAGGACCGCAACACCTGTGTGCTCTTTGGCGATGGAGCCGGGGCGGCGGTGGTGAGCCGGGTGATGGCGACCGATGAGGTGACAGTTCCTCACGCAAAAAACATAATGGCACGTATCCTCGGCGTACATCTTGGGGCTGACGGCTCGCAAGGAGAGGTGCTCACCTTGCCGGCTGGCGGTTCTAGGCGTCCGGCTACGGCCGAGTCGGTCCTCACCCGGCAGCACTTTGTGCATATGAACGGGCCGGAAGTATATAAATTCGCCGTGCGCATCGTCGGCGAGGCCGCGGACGCGCTTCTCTCTAAGCTGGGTTTAGATTATGGTGATATTGACTATTTTATTCCACATCAAGCCAATCTACGCATCATTGAGGGTTTTGCGAAGCGCATGAAATTGCCGCTCTCTAAAATTCCCATCAACGTCGAAAAATACGGCAACGTGTCCTCTGGTTCGATCCCTATCGCCCTGCATGAGTTCGCCCCGATGTTTCAGCCCGGGCAAAAGATCATGCTGATTGGGTTTGGCGGCGGGTTGACCTGGGGAGCATGTTTATTGGAATGGTAGGTGTGAAAAGTGCAGAGACTGACATCCCTTCTTAACATAAGATACCCCATTATTCAGGGTGGTATGGCTTGGGTGGCCACGGCGCCCCTTGCCGCAGCCGTTTCCGAGGCGGGCGGTTTAGGCATTATTGGAGCTGGGAATGCAAGCCCGCAGTGGGTCAGAGAGGAGATCCGCAGGGTGCGGGCCCTCACCGACCAACCCTTCGGAGTGAATGTTTTGCTGATGTCTCCCGAAGCAGAAGCGGTCATCGGGGTGGTCGCCGCGGAGCGCGTGCCGGTAGTGACCACAGGTGCGGGCAGCCCCGGCATTTATATGGCAACGCTTAAGGACGCCGGCTGTAAGGTCATCCCCGTGGTAGCATCGGTGGCCATGGCGCGCCGTGTCGAGCGGCAGGGGGCCGATGCTATCGTTGCCGAGGGCAGCGAAGCCGGTGGTCATATCGGCGAGGTCGGCACCATTGTTTTGTTGCCACAAATTGTTGATGCCGTTAGTATTCCGGTCATTGCGGCGGGCGGTATTGCGGATGGCAGGGGTATGGCGGCTGCTTTTGTGCTCGGGGCAGAAGGCGCGCAACTTGGGACACGTTTCATCTGTGCGGACGAGTGCGAAGCCCATATCAATTACAAGCGCGCTATCGTGGACGCCTCCGAGAGGGATACCGTGGTATGTGGGCTTTCGATAGGCCGCCCCGTCAGAACCCTAAAAAATAACCTGACGCGGGAGCTTGCGGCCTTAGAGAAAAACGGTGCCAGCTACAGCGACTTGAGCGTGCTTGGCAGCGGTCGTCTGCGTCTGGCATTTGCCGAAGGCGACATGGACAATGGCTCGGTGATGGCGGGACAGTCGGCGGCCTTAATCAAAGACATACGACCTGCTGCAGAAATTATTGCCTCACTTCTCGCGGAGGCGGAAAAAATTCTCGGGAGGCGCATATGGACAAACTAGCATTTCTTTTTCCGGGACAGGGAAGCCAGTATGTCGGGATGGGTATGGATTTGGCCACTAAGTACAAAGTGGCGGCAGATGTTTTCGCAGCGGCGGACCGGGCGCTGGATTTTTCCTTGCGTGAGGTGATGTGGGACGGCCCCGCAGAGCATCTCGCCCAAACAGCCACCACCCAACCGGCTATTCTAGCCGTAAGCGTGGCTATAACTCGGGTCCTTGCTGCCGGCGGAATTTCACCAAGGGCCGCAATGGGTCTGTCTTTAGGGGAGTACAGCGCCTTGGTGGCGGCGGATAGCCTGAGTTTTAGCACTGCCATACGCTTGGTCCGCCAACGCGGCCGCCTCATGCAGGAGGCAGTGCCTTTAGGTCAAGGGGCGGTGGCCGTTATTATGGGTTTAGCTACTCCCCTCGTCGAGGAAGTCTGTGCCGGCACCGCCGGGGTAGTGCTCGTAGCGAATTACAACTGCCCCGGTCAGGTGGCTGTGGCGGGGGAAGTGCAGTCAGTCGAAATAGTGATGCAAAAGTGTAGTGCGCTTGGTGCCAAACGTGTCGTTAAACTACCGGTGAGCGCGCCCTTTCACACTCCCTTGCTTTGTGGGGCCGGGGAAGCACTCCGCCCACATTTAGAAAAATCAGAGCTCAAACCACCCCAAATTCCAGTGGTCAATAACGTCACCGCTGAGTATTTTACCGGCGACGACCTCGTTTCCCTCTTAGTGCGTCAAGTCAGTTCGCCGGTGCGTTTTGAGGACTGTGTGCGCCGCCTTCTGGCCGATGGTTTCATGCATTTTGTGGAAATTGGTCCGGGCGCTACACTGGGCTCATTTGTCAGGCGCATTGAAAAAAGCGCCACTGTTTATACGGCCGATACGGCAGAAAACATCGAGAAATTTCTCGAGGTGCCAAGATGAAGGTCGTCTTAGTGACCGGGGGGGCTGGCGGCATTGGGCGAGCTACCTGTCAGCTATTCGCTGAGCGCGGCTACCTGGTGTTAGTGCACTACAATGCCAGCCAAGACGAGGCCCTAGCTATCACCGCAAACATTAAGAGTCAGGGTTTTGGTGCGGAGGTTTGTCGTGCCAACTTAGCCGATGAAGCCGAGGTCAACGCCATGGTGGCGAGCATTGTTGCGACCTACGGCAGGATTGATGTCGTGGTGAACAATGCCGGCATCGCTCGCGATTCCTTAGTATTGACCATGAAATTGTCTGATTGGCAAGACGTATTAGAAGTAAATCTCACCGGGGCTTTCTTGGTTTGCCGAGCTGTGGCCAAGGTGATGCTCAGGCAACGTTTTGGCAAGATAATAAACGTCAGCTCGGTTGTCGGTCTCACCGGTAATGTCGGACAAGCCAATTATGCCGCGGCCAAGGCCGGCCTAATTGGTTTTACTAAGAGCCTGGCTAAGGAACTAGCTCGGCGTGGTATCACTTGTAACGCTGTCGCGCCAGGTTTCATTGATGCCGGCATGGCGGCTGTTCTTCCCGCAGAAGTTAAAAAAGCACTTCTTGCGACAATTCCCCAAGGCCGTCCCGGCACCCCCGCAGAGGTAGCCTGTGCGATAGCCTTTCTGGCTAGTGCCGAGGCCGATTACATCACCGGGCAGGTGCTGCGTGTTGACGGCGGCATGAGTATGTAAACGCTATGTAAATACAATGAAAGGAGGTGTACAGATGGACATATTTGAGCGTGTACGTCAAGTTATTATCGACAAGCTCTCCGTAAAGGAAGAGATGGTAGTTCCCGGTGCTTCATTTAAGGGAGACCTCGGCGCGGACTCCCTAGACTTAGTGGAGTTAGTCATGGGGTTGGAAGAAGCTTTTAGCATTAGTATCCCCGAAGGGGACATGGATAAAATCAGCACGGTGCAAGATGCCTTAGACTATATCAGCGCGAAATTGGCTTAAGGGGAGGGCATGATGAGAAGGGTAGTTGTAACTGGCCTCGGAGCAATCACGCCCATTGGCATTGGGCATAGCGATTTTTGGGCAGCGCTGCTCGCTGGGCAGTCCGGAGTAGCTAAAATCACGCGCTTTGACACGACTGGCTTTGCCACGCAGATTGCCGCTGAGGTCAAAAATTTTGACCCAGCTGTCTACATGGACAAAAAGGAAGCCAAGCGCATGGACCGGTTTGCCCAGTTTGCCGTAGCCGCGTCGGCCTTGGCCCTTAAGGACGCCGAAATCAATCTTGATATTATCGACAAAACCAGCATCGGCGTCTACATCAGTTCCGGTATAGGCGGGCTCGAGACCATGGAGGCGCAGGCAGCGCTGCTCCGGGAAAAAGGCCCGCAAAAAATAAGCCCCTTCTTCATACCGATGATGATAGGCAATATGGGTGCCGGTCAAGTCGCCATCACCTTTGGCCTCAAGGGGCCTTCCGGCAATATCGTCACTGCTTGTGCCGCCGGCTCCCAAGCGGTGGGTGATGCCTTTCGCGTCATTGAGCGAGGGGATTGTGAAGTGATGCTGGCCGGTGGCAGCGAAGGCTCCATTACACCGCTCGCGATTGCCGGCTTTAATGCCGCCCGCGCCTTGAGCACGAATAACGATAACCCAACTGCCGCCAGTCGTCCCTTCGATAAGGAGAGAGATGGTTTCGTCATGGGCGAAGGGGCTGGGGTGCTCGTCCTCGAAAGCCTTGACCATGCGTTGGCTCGCGGCGCACGGATATACGCGGAAATTGTGGGGTATGCCGCCACCAACGACGCCTACCACATCACCTCCCCCGAACCGGACGCCGAGGGAGCAACGCGCTGCATGAAATTGGCCTTGCGCGATGCCAAATTGTCGCCCTCGCAAATTGACTACGTCAATGCCCACGGCACATCTACCGACCTCAACGATAGGTTGGAAACAAAGGCCATTAAGGCCGTCTTTGGGACAGAAGCATCGCGCCTAGCCATAAGCTCCACCAAATCCATGATCGGGCATCTGCTTGGTGGGGCAGGAGCAGTAGAGATTATTGCCACAGTCTTGAGCATCCAAAAAGGCATGGTTCACCCCACCATCAATCTAAAACATCCCGACCCTGAATGTGACCTAGATTACGTGGCAGAGGGAGCGCGGCGGCTGCCAATACGCGCCGCCATCAAAAACTCCTTCGGGTTTGGGGGACACAATTGCTCCATAGTGCTCAGTAAATATCAGTAAGTATCAGTAAGTATTAAAGAGCAGGGTCACCCTTTTTGGGTGACCCTGCTCTTTGGACGACACAAAAAATGTTCGTCTTAGTGGCTACGATCGATTTCTTGGAGAAGGCCCTCCTGAATCTGATAAACCACGCCAACAGTAGGCAGAAGTTGCTGCCCGTGATTGGCCTGCAGGCGATGGGGGTTAAAACTGTGGAGCGGCACCAAGACCCGCGGAGCAAGTTCATCGCTCACATACTGCAGGTGTTGCATAATGGCGTGGCCGGAAGTGCCCACATAGTGGTAGTCAAGCTTAAGGCGCTCTAAAAGCTTTTTTAGGCGTGGGTAGGCTGGGTCAAACGAGCCTAGCGGCATGCCGTTAGAGTGAATGTAGCAGCCGCCTATGCCCAGTAGATCAAGCATCTCCAGGCAGTTGGGGTAGCTGTTTTGCACAAAGTACCCGGATGGATTTTGCCGCAACATAGCGGCCGTTACCTGTGGTAGTTCGGCCAGCAGGGCCTTTTTCCATGGTGTAAGTTGCCCGCTTAGTTGTTCCGCATGCGTATTTTCACCTATATAGACCGAAAAATCATTTCTGCCGAGCAGTTTTTTCGCTAAATAGGCTGTTTCAGGTTCTAAGGCGACCACACGTCCGCTCATCTGGCCAACTTCCAACATGGTGGCGAGGCGGACTAAGTTGCGGTGGTAGATATTAAAGACAGCTAAAGTAGCGGTGGCTCCTACTATCGACAGGATCTTGACAGGCAATGCGGCTTCCGTAGTGAGTGTCTCCGGGTGGGCAGGGTCACCAAGCAAGGGCTCATTTTGGCCTTCTTCGTGAGGGCGGAGTGTCGTTCCTTCGGATATGAGAATGTCAATGCCCAGAGCTTTAGCCTTTTCTAACCACTCGTAAGCAATCTCGGGATGTTGGCCGTGGAGACGAAAATCTCCGGTGTATAATAGTGACCCGTGCGGTGTCCGGATGTGAAACGAACAGGCGCCGGGTATATCGTGGTCCACAGCGAGTGGGGTAATGGTGAACGGGCCGTGGGGGAAAGGCGTATCGAACTCGCAAGTTGAATACGTTCTCGTCCCGGCCACGCCTTCGCCAATATGCTCTAGGGCTTGGTAAAGGCGATGGGAATCCTCCGTCAGGTAGACGGGTATGTCGGAATGCACCAGACCCATGGCGCCCATATGGTCTAAATGCAAATGGGAAATGAGGACGGCACTCTGCCGGTCACTTTCTTCTGCTGCCACCAAATCAAGGCTCGGACCGATGTTCCGGCGGCCATAAATACCGTCAATGGGGGGAATCATATTGAGGTGCAGGTGGTCCTGAACTAAAGCGGTGGGGCGGAGCTTTACTTGCCCGTCAAGGTAGGCTTCGCCCGGGTTGTAGCTGAGGCCAAAATCGAAGATGAGGCGGTGGCAGCCATTATCAAGGGAGATGACCGTTCCGCCAATTGAGGTAAGGCCTGACCAAAAGCGTATGTAGGTAGGGGTGTCTGTCATCAAAGGGACCTCCTAGTGTTCAGATTTACGATGTGCGAAGGGCACTAAGGGGAGAGTGCGCTTCTGAAAGTGTGTTTAAGCATATAGCAATGTTTGGCTCGATGTCAAATATTGCGTAGTCAACTTAGTTCGCCCAGCATCTATAAGGGCATTGCGGCCTTTTTTCGCGGGGGGGCTGTTAAAGCCGGGTTTTATGCCCGACTGCGGACATTTGCAAAAGAGAAAGGTACTAGCCCCCGTGTGCCGGCGCTACAACCTCCCGTGCGGGTCGCGGCAGTTTCCTCGACTTCACCAAGAAAAGGCTTTATCTAGGCGAGGTGAAAAATATTTTAGCCGTAAACTCTGTATTGACAAGGACATTGCCGTATTTTTCGCAATGGGCTGTCAAAGTCGGAGTTTGAGCACACAGCAATGTTTGGCTCAATGTCAAATCTTGCGTAGCCATATGCTATAATGTGCACAAGTGAGTGGGTTTCGTGGCAAGAGAGGCTTGAACAGTTTGCTTGACACCTACCCAAAACTGCTCTACACTTCCCATTATGGATAGATATGTAGCAATAGGCGAAGCCTCTAAAGCGTTGGATGTGTCAATAACGACATTGCGTCGCTGGGAGGCTGAAGGCAAGCTGATCCCGGAGCGCACAGCGGGGCGGCAGCGCCGGTATGATCTGGCGAAGCTCAAGCCGGAATGGTTCCATGCCGCGCAGGAAGACCGTAAAACCATCGCCTACGCCCGTGTTAGCAGTCATGACCAGAAAGATGATCTGGAAAGGCAAAAGCAGGTGCTAGAACTCTATTGCGCCAAGCAAGGCTGGACGTTCGAGGTGATTGCCGACCTGGGTTCCGGCATGAACTACAACAAGAAAGGCTTGAAGCGGCTACTCGAAGAAATCATCGAAGGGCGCGTCGGTCGCCTAGTCGTCGCCCACAAAGACCGCTTGTTGCGCTTTGGCGCGGAACTGGTGTTCGCAATTTGCGAAGCGAAAGACGTGGAGGTGCTCATCATCAACCAAGGCGTAGACACGACCTTCGAGCAAGACCTGGCGGAAGACGTGCTGGAGATCATCACGGTGTTTTCGGCACGGCTGTATGGCAGCCGCTCTCGCAAGAACCGGAAACTGCTCGATGGCGTGAAGCGGGCTGTGGAGGAGACATCATGTTGACCGCCCACAAGATCGCGCTCGACCCAAATAACGCGCAGGCGACGTACTTTGCCCGTGCCGCCGGGACGGCGCGGTTCGCCTACAACTGGGCCTTGGCCGAGTGGCAGCGGCAATATGAGGCGTGCAAGACCGACCCCTCCTTGCCAAAACCTTCGCAAATGGCGCTGCGCCGCCAACTCAACGGCATCAAAGGCGAGCAATTCCCGTGGATGCTGGAAGTCACCAAGAACGCGCCACAGATGGCGATCATCCAGTTGGGTGAGGCATTCAAGAATTTCTTTGCTGGTCGCACCAAGTACCCGAAGTTCCGCAAGAAAGGCGTCTACGACCGGTTTAATCTGAGCAACGATCAGTTCAACATTGATGGTCCATGCATCCGCATCCCCCGTCTGGGCTGGGTGCGGATGCGTGAGACGTTACGCTTCAATGGCAAGATCATGTCGGCCACGGTCTCCCGTGTGGCCGGCCGTTGGTTTGTCAGCATCACCGTCGATACCCTAAATGATTCGCACCTGCCTAAGACCGAAAACCAAGGCGCGGTGGGTGTGGATTTGGGCGTATCGGCACTGGCGACATTCTCAACGGGAGAACGCATCACGGGGCCGAAGGCGCACAAGGCTTTGCTGTCCAGATTGCAACGACTCTCACGCAGCCTGTCACGCAAAGTCAAAGGCTCCGAGAACAGCAAGAAAGCAAAGCGAAAACTGGCAAGGCTGCACGCTCGCATAGGCAACATTCGCAAGGATGCGCTACACCAACTCACGACGGATCTGACGCGTCGGTTTCACACCATCGGCATCGAGGATTTGAACGTGCGCGGCATGGTCAAAAACCGGAGCCTGTCGCGGGCGGTGGCCGACATGGGATTCTTCGAGTTCCGGCGGCAACTGCAGTACAAGTCCGCGCAGCGCGGTGGCGTGGTGGTGGTGGCGGATCGCTGGTATCCCAGCAGCAAGACCTGCTCAGCGTGCGGCTACAAGCTCGAAACCCTGCCGCTGGCGCTGCGCGGGTGGGCTTGCCCGGCCTGCGGTTCAGTTCATGACCGCGATGTGAATGCAGCAACCAACCTAAAAAATTTGGCGGTGAGTTCCACCGTGGCAGCCTGTGGAGAGGGAGGCTCTGGCCTTGGGCGCGAGCTCAAGACGAAACCGGCCTCGGTGAAGCAGGAATCCAGCAGCAAGCTACCTGTAGTTAGCTTTGTGTAGGTATGGAGGAACGGTGATTTAACATTACTTTAACTTGTCCTTCTTGTGGCGTTAACTTCCCTGAAGTAGGATGAAGAAGGACATAATGATTTTAGGAGGATACGCATGAAAAAAGCAATCATTCTGGCGTTGGCGCTACTCATAGCCACGGTCGCGGTTGGCTGTCGGCCCCAAAAGACAACTCTTGACGTCACAGGCTCGGATACAATGGTCAACTTGGGCGCGGCCCTCGCCGAAGAGTTTATGAAGACTAATCGCAACATCGAAATAGCAGTTTCCGGTGGCGGTTCCGGTGCCGGGGTTGCGGCCTTGATTGATGGTCGAACCAATATCGCCCAGTCTTCGCGCGATCTGCGCGCAGAAGAAAGAACAAAGGCAGCGGCGCGCGGCGCTTTGCATGAGATTGTCGTCGGGTGGGATGGTTTGGCTGTTGCCGTAAACCCGGCTAACCCCGTCAATGAGCTGACGCTCGTTCAATTAGCGCAAATCTACCGCGGCGAAATTAGAAACTGGAAAGACCTAGGCGGCAACGATGCCCCGATAGTCATTCTCTCGCGCGACACCACCTCGGGCACCTTCGTCTTCTTCCGCGAGTTTGTCGTGCAAGAGCGCGGCACTAAAAGGGATGCCGAGTACCACCCCGATACAATGATGATGCCTTCCACGGAGGCGCTCTTCCAAGAGATTTCAAACAATGTCAACGCTATCGGCTATATCGGTCTTGGGTATTTGCGTCCAGCCGTCAAAGCCATCGGTATTAAAGCTGATGCTGCGAGTGCTCCGGTGTGGCCTACGGTCGATACGGTGCTCAACAAGTCTTATCCCTTGGCTCGCCCCCTCTTTTTCTTTGTCACTGGTGAACTTAAGGGTGCCCTCAAGACCTACATTGACTTTGTCCTGAGCGACAAGGGTCAGCAGGTAGTTCGTAGCCTAGAGTTCGTGCCTATTCGTTAACTGGGAGGAGGCTCACCCCTTGCCGTACCAACAGAGACTAGTCACGTTGGCCGGATACGCCGTGTTGCTCATCACCGCCTTGATCTTCGTTTTTTTGGTGCAACAATCGTGGCCCTTCGTGCGTGAGCACGGTAGCCTAGTATTCTTTACGGGAGATCGGTGGTTGCCGGTCTCCCTTCCTCCGGTTTTTCAGATCGGAGGCTTCTTGGTCAGCTCGGGCATTATTACCGGCGTGGCCATCATCATCGGTGTCCCTTTTGGGGTACTGGCGGCGATTAGCTTAGCAGAGCTACTGCCGCCCGGCGTAAGCGTAATCTTCCGCTCCATATTCGAAGTGACCGCCGGCATTCCCTCTGTGGTTTTTGGTTTTTTGGGCCTTAAAATCGTCGCACCCGCTGTGGCGGGACTTTTCAACTTGCCTACCGGCTTAACGGGCTTTAGTGCCGGCCTGGTGCTTAGTATTATGATCCTGCCAACCTTGGTCAGTCTGTCCGAGGAGGCCTTGCGCGCCGTCCCCCGTGAATATGCCGAGGCCAGCTATGCCTTGGGGGCCAACAGGTGGCAGACAATTTGGCGGGTAATTGTGCCCTCCGCGCGTGGGGGCATTGGGGCAGCGGTGTTCTTGGCCATGGGACGAGCCATCGGTGAAACCATGACGGTGCTCATGATTGCCGGTGGGCGTCTAGCAATGCCCACGAGCATTTTCGACCCCATGCGGCCCATCACTGCACTTATTGCGTCAGAAGTTAATAATGCGGCTCGCAATAGTATCCAGTATCACGCCCTCTTTACCGCCGGGTTAATTCTATTTATGATTACTTTTGCCGTAAACGCCATTGCCGCCTCGGTCATAGTCGGCAAGAAAGCGAGGTAGCAGAGTGCGCACTAAGTACCAAGCACGCGAAATCGCCTGTCTGCTGGCGCTCTTCTTGACCGTACTACCGCCTCTCGCCGCCGTACTCTATATTTTTGTTCAGGCGCTGCCGGGGATCAGTTTCGAATATATTTTTTCCATGCCAGCAAGACGCGGCATTGAAGGCGGTATTTTGCCGGCGATTGTCGGCACCTTGTGGCTCATGTTTGGCACGACCCTGGCGGTCTTGCCCATCGGGGTGGGAGCGGGGATTTACCTAGCGGAGTTTGCCCCGAACAATCGCTTGACGCGGCTCCTCGAAATGGCGCTGGTTAACCTAGCGGGGGTCCCCTCCGTCGTCTTTGGCTTGTTCGGCTACACGATCTTCGTTATTATGCTCGGGTTTGGGCCTTCGATTTTGTCGGCCTCCCTGACGCTGGCCGCCTTGACCTTGCCCCTGGTGGTTACGGCGACCCGGCAAGCCCTTTACGGGGTGCCAATGTCCTTTCGCGAGGCCTCGCTTTCGCTCGGGGCGACTCGCTGGCAGACGGTCTCGACCATCATCATGCCCTGTGCCCGCACCGGTGTGGTGACCGGAACCTTGCTGGCGCTCGCGCGCGCGGCGGGGGAGACAGCCCCGATTCTAATTACCGGAGCGGCCTTCGCACTGCCTAACTTGCCGCGTTCCTTCATGAGTCGTTTCATGGCGCTGCCGTACCACCTATACATCTCCGTCACCCAAATACCGGCTATGCCGCCTGAGCGCATGTGGGCGACGGCAGGAATCCTCCTGTTCTTGGTTCTCGCCATGCAGGTGGGGGCCACCATCTGGCGGGAACAAGAGAGGAGAAAGAAGCAATGGTAGCTGTGCAAGGGAAAGATACTAAGATAATGTTGCGCGACGTATCAATATATTATAGTGCTCTTCATGTCATCAAAGGTGTGAGCATGAACTTCCTCGATAAAGAAATTACTGCCATTATCGGTCCTTCGGGTTCCGGTAAATCCACTCTGTTGCGCTCGCTAAACCGCATGAATGACCATATCGCCGGCATGCGTGTTGAGGGCGAAGCTAATATTTTGGGGAGCAATGTCTATGCACCTTCGGTTGATGTGGTTGCTCTTAGGCGGAGGGTCGGCATGGTCTTTCAAAAACCCAACCCCTTCCCCAAGAGCATCTATGACAATGTCGCCTATGGCCCGCGGCTGCAGGGCCAGAAATCAAAGGTGGAACTAGATGGCATCGTCGAAAGATCGCTCACCCAAGCGGCCCTATGGCACGAAGTCAAAGATAGGCTTCACGCTTCCGGTCTCGCCCTTTCCGGTGGGCAACAGCAGAGACTATGCATTGCGCGGGCGCTAGCCGTGGACCCCGAGGTCTTGCTCATGGATGAGCCGGCTTCAGCGCTTGACCCGGCAGCTACGGCCAAGATCGAAGACCTAATGTTAAAGCTAAAAGAACATCTAGCCGTAGTCGTGGTCACCCACAATATGCAGCAAGCAGCTCGCGTTTCCGACTTTACGGCATTTCTCTTGGGTGGGGAGCTAGTCGAGTTCGACATTACCCGCAAGATTTTCACCGCACCGACAGATAAGCGCACTGACGACTACATCAGCGGTAGAATGGGTTAAAAAAAGGAGGGGGGGAGTAATATGCTGAGGCAAAATTTTCAGAAGGACTTAGCGGAGTTACACACGAAGCTGCTATCTATGGGCGGGCGCATTGAGCAAATGCTGCGGCTGGCCCTAGAGGCACTGCGCAGCGGGCACCCGGAACCGGGCGAGGCTGTAGACAACATGGAGATAATCATCGATGCTATGGCCGTTGAAATTGATGAGTTTTGCATTGAACTGATAGCCAAGCAACAACCGGTGGGGCAGGACTTGCGGCGCATTATTGGTGCCATGCGTCTGGCCATTGACATGGAGCGGGTGGCCGACATCTCTACTAATATTGTCGAGCAATCCCGTCTTTTGCAGCGCCCTCTCCTCAAGCCGCTCGTCGACATCCCCAAGATGGTGGATGTGGCCTCATCGATGTTGGTGGACTCACTAAACGCCCTAATCAATTCCGATGTGGCCCTAGCTAATGATGTCTGGCACCGCGATGATGTAGTAGATGAATTGTGCGAGCGCATCTTGGTGGAGCTCCGGGGCATGATGTCGGTAGACGCCTCGCTCGTACCGAAAGCCCTGCCGCTGCTCATTGTGGCCATTCAAGTTGAGCGCATTGCCGACCATGCCACTAACATCGCCGAGTCAGTTGCCTATATAGTGGAAGGCAAGAGGATAGTCTACCACAAGAAGCATTAGCTAAGATGTTCACCTCGCCCAACCACATCCTTTTCGTCGTGGGTTGCCGGACCGAGGGGGTCGGCGTGCCGTGTCACGCCGCTACCTTGGCGTTGTAGACGACCCCAGGGTTTGGGACGCGGACCTGCCAAACTAGCGAAATGTTCACCTCAGGGTGTGCCGCGGGCACACCCTTTTTGTCTGGTAATATCCTCGGCGCTATAGTACTATAGGCAATGAAACTATGACTGGAGGGGGAAAGCGATTTGCCGTATATAGTGGGTATAGCGGGGGGCACCGGCTCGGGGAAAAGCACCTTGGCGGAAAATATGATTAAGCATTTTACTGGGCAGACCCTCTTAATTAGGCATGATAATTATTATCGTGATCAATCTCAACTGCCCATGGAAATGCGGGTGGTACAGAACTATGATCACCCCGCAGCCTTTGAAGATGAAGTTTTGATCGAACACTTAGAGATTTTGCGCCAAGGCCAGGTGGTGTGGGGGCCGCTTTATGATTTCGCCACCCATACCAGGCAAAGTACTCGGCAGTGTCTAGAGCCGCGCGAGCTCATTATCGTCGAGGGCATCTTGGCCTTGCATCATCCCGCCTTGCGGCAGATCTACGACTTGAAAGTCTTTGTGGATACGGACGCCGATATTCGCATACTACGTCGGCTCACCCGCGACCTAGTCGAGAGAGGGCGCACGATGGAGTCAGTCGTAGAGCAGTACATCGCCACGGTCAAGCCAATGCACGAACAGTATGTGGAGCCTAGTAAGCGCCACGCCGATGTCATTATCCCAGAAGGTGGGTTAAACAACGCGGCCATTGCGCTCATCGCTGCGCGCTTGCGCCATGCCTTGCACATGGGGGCGTCGGCCAGAGGAGGCGAGGTTTTTTGTTAGGATATTTAGAAGTCATCTGCGGCGGCATGTTTAGCGGTAAATCCAGCGAGTTAATTCGCCGCATCAATCGGGCCAAGTATGCCCGTAAAGACGTCATGCTCTTTAAGCCATCTCTCGATGGTCGTTACCACTCGATGAATATCGTGGCCCATGATAGCCGCCAGCACGAAGCCGTAGCAGTCACCAACATCGCCGACATCCTCCCCTTAGTGTCCCCCCAAGTTGACATCGTGGCGATTGACGAAGTGCAGTTCTTTGCCTCAGAAGCGACCATCGAAGTAGTAGAAAAACTTCTCTCCCTCGGCAAGAAGGTCATCATCGCGGGTCTGGACATGGATTTTGCCGGTCGGCCTTTTGGGGCCATGCCGCATCTCTTGGCCATTGCCAATGAGGTGGATAAACTGCGCGCCATCTGCATCAGGTGTGGTAGTAAGGGCTATATCAGCCAGCGGTTGGTGGACGGACGCCCCGCTTCCATGCATGACCCCCAAATACAAGTTGGGGGAGTCGAGTCTTACGAAGCGCGTTGTCGGCTGTGCTGGGCGCTAAAGGAGGATAACTAAAGAAGTAGGTCCATTGCCGGGGTGTTGCCGCGCCACTTATGGTGCATGTGGCAGGCCCGGCTGGCATAATGTGTTACGACACTTCTCTTCTGCCGGAGCGTCACAACTCATGAAAGGGGTGACTCCATTGACCGTAAAAGTTGTTGTTGATAGCGCCTTAAATATTCCGCAGGATATAGTTACGCTGCTGGACATCTCGGTAGTGCCCGTAAACATTGTGATTGATGGCGAAACATATCGCGAAGGGGTAGATGCTTCGCGCAGTCTGTTGGTTACAAAAATTGGCCAGTCCAAGCAGCTTGGCACCAGTCAGCCCTCCCCGGGAGACTTTTTGACCGTCTATGAGAACCTCGGTGGAGAAATTGTTTCCATTCATATTACCGCGCGCTCCAGCGGCACCTATCAATCCGCCTGCCTAGCCGCTACCATGGCCACCAAGGCTAAGGTTGTAACGGTAGACAGTGAGCAAGCTGCCCTCGGCGGGGGATGGCAGGCCATCGCCGCGGCTCTCAAGGCGAAGCAAAAAGCGACGGTCGCAGAGGTGGTAGAGGCTGCCGAGCAGGCTAGGGCCGAGGTGGCCACCTTCCTCACCGTTCCCACGCTCAAGTACCTTTCCCGAAGCGGCCGCGTCAACTTCGCTAAGGCCCTCATCGCCTCCCTCCTCTCAGTGAAACCCATCATGGGCATCAATGCCGGCCTAGTCGAAGTGGTGTCAAAGTCGCGCAGCATGCCCGGGGCCTTAAAGGAGATGGTCAACTTGCTAAAAGAGAAGTATGGCCAAAGGCCTTTGGCGGTGGCCATTATGCATGCCGAAGACCCGGGGCTGGCCTCGCAACTGCAGCTTCTGGCAGAAAAAGAGTTAAAAGTGACTTATTTGCTGGTCACCGACCTCACCGCCTCCCTCGTCGTGCATGGTGGGCCGGGGACGGTAGCGATATCGGTCATCCCCATGGAATATGTCAGCGGCCTCAAGGCACAATAGTTAGCGCAAGCATAATGAGCGTTTAATGTTAGCGCATTAAACGCTCATATTCTTGCTTGGCGCTGTACTTCCGGGCAGCAGCCGGCGTTCCGCAGCAGGAAAACGGTGGTTAGTGTCAAAAAGTGTAGAGAGGGCTTGGCCCCTGACAAGATAGCGGTTAGAGGTGATTTGTTTGGACGAAAAACATGTAGTCGGCATATGCTTGGGTTCTTCAAATATCAAAATTGTTACAGGTGAAGTACGGGACGGCGGGTTTTTTCTTCTGCGTCAGGCTAGTCACCCGCACGGCGGCAATGCCAGAAAAGTGCTGCAGGAGTTACTCGGTGAGTATGTCCTGCCCCATTCGCGCATTGCCCTTACCGGGCACAAGCTCAAGGAACAGGTTCTGCTGCCGGTGATCTCCGAGCCGGAGGCCACTGAAATGGCCCTCTTACATTTGCAGTCGCAATTGCCGAAGGTCGAGGCGGTTGTCAGTGCCGGCGGCGAAAACTTTATTGTCTATGCGCTCGACAGTATGGGGCGTATTGCGACGGTCCATGTGGGCAACAAATGTGCCTCCGGAACCGGAGAATTTTTCTTGCAGCAGATTCGCCGCATGAGCCTCAGTCCAGCCGAGGCCGGCGAGCAGGCCGACATTGACGCCCCGTACAAGATTGCTGACCGCTGCTCGGTCTTTAGCAAGAGTGATTGTACCCATGCCTTGAACAAGGGCACGAAGAAGGGCAGGGTAGTAGCGGGCTTAGGTCGGATGATGGCGGGCAAGATAACGGAGCTATTACAGAAGGCGAATGCTAAGGATATCCTCCTCGTGGGCGGAGTGACCAAGAACAGCACGGTGATAAGCTTCCTGCGCCGCGATGGGTTCAATGTCACCATCCCCGCGAGTGCCGACTCCTTCGAGGCTCTGGGGGCGGCGCTCTGGGCCAAAGAGCACGGCCAGTGCCTCAGCACCCAACTATTTAAGGAGGACGCATCCTCGTTTGAGTTTCTACCACCCCTTGCCCAGGCCGCGCAGCGCGTGACGTTCAAGGAGCAGTTGTGGGGAGAAGTAACGCTCGCTGACGAGTACATCATCGGGCTTGATGCCGGCTCGACCACGACCAAGGCGGTACTGATGCGCACCCGCGACCGAGCGATAGTGGCCGGTAAGTACCTGCGAACCGACGGCGACCCGGTGCGAGCCTCGCGGCAATGCTACCTATCCCTGGCGGAGCAGGTGCCACCCGGGCTAGCCATAGTGGGGCTAGGGGTGACCGGCTCAGGCAGGCAGATAGTCGGTTTGCATGGCCTGACGCGGGGCATCATCAATGAGATCATCGCCCACACTACCGCGGCCGCCCATTTTGACCCCGCGGTCGATACGCTCTTTGAAATTGGGGGGCAGGACGCCAAGTACACCTACATCGTGAACAGCGTTCCTGCGGATTATGCCATGAATGAAGCCTGTTCGGCGGGCACAGGTTCGTTTCTCGAAGAAGCGGCCAAAGAAACCTTAGGCATTGCGACCGAGGAGATTGCTCACTCTGCTCTCCAAGGGGACAGGCCGCCTAACTTTAACGACCAATGCGCTGCCTTCATCGGCAGCGATATCAAGACCGCCATCCAGGAAGGTATCTCGAGCGAGAACATCGCCGCGGGCTTGGTTTATGCCATTTGCCTCAACTATGTCACCCGCGTTAAGGGCAGCCGCAAAGTAGGGAAGAAAATATTCATGCAGGGCGGTGTCTGCTATAACAAGGCGGTGCCCCTGGCCATGGCCCTCATCACCGATCGCGACATCGTCGTTCCGCCCGACCCCGGACTCATGGGGGCCTTTGGTGTGGCGCTCGAATGTTGGCACAAAATTGAAGCCGGACTACTCCCGCCGGGCAAATTTGACCTGGCTGAGTTGGCTACGCGCGAGGTGGAGTATGGCGCGGTGTTCGAGTGTGCCGGCGGCAAGGATAGCTGCGACCGCAAATGCTCCATAGCGCGCATCAAGGTTGATGGTCGGATTTACCCCTTCGGCGGGGCCTGTAATAAATACTATAACGAGCATCTCCATGAAAAGCACGACACGGCATCCTTCAATCTGGTGGCTCTGCGGCAGAAACTTTTGTATGACCGACCCCTTGTCCCTTCCGAACCGCGGGGCCGGACCGTGGGCATCAGCCAATCTCTTATGACGAATAGCCTCTATCCTTTCTATCACGCTTTTTTGGCTGATCTCGGCTTCAGTATAGTCCTCTCCGACGGCCTCGATGGCGAGGGCATAGAACGGCGCAATGCCCCCTTCTGCTACCCCCTCGACATGGCGCATGGCTTTATGATGAACCTGCTGCGCAAGCGTCCCGATTATATCTTGATGCCGCATGTGCGGGCTACTCCGGTGACGGGGGGCGCGAAACCGAGCACCACCTGCCCATTGATTCAGGGGGAGCCTTATGTTTTGCGGCGCATCTTTAAGAGTGAACTCCAAGGCATTAAGTTGCTGACGCCTGTACTCAATATGCCGAGCACTTATGAGGAAGGCGAGAAAAACATGCTCCGGCTGGGGGGCCTGCTCGGCGTGAGCCAAGGGGAAGCCAGGCGTGCTTTTCGCGCTGCCGTCCGGGCGCAAAATGACTTTTTAGACAAGCTCAAGGAGATGGGCAGAGCCGCCTTGCTGCGTTCCGCAGAGACACAGGTGCTGGTGGTAGTCCTCTTTGGCAGGTCATATAATGCTTTTCTCGACCTCGCCAACATGGGCGTGCCCCATAAATTTGCCTCACGCGGCATCATGGTGTTGCCGCACGAAATGTTAGACTGTGATGAAGAACCGCCGATTGACACCATGCACTGGGCGGCCGGCATGAGCATTTTGAAGGCGGCTAAAGTTGTCAAGGAGCAGCCACACCTATTCGGTTGTTATATCACTAACTTTAGCTGCGGACCGGATTCCTTCATCCTGAACTACTTCCGGGAGATAATGCAGGACAAGCCCTCATTGACGCTGGAACTAGATTCACACACGGCGGATGCCGGCATCGACACCCGCATTGACGCCTTCCTCGACATCATCAAGAGGTTTGGTAGCATCCGGGGGGCGATCTCCGCTAGCGCGCCACTAGTTGTACCTGCGGAAATGATCAAAGAAGGAACGTCATGGGTCTTTCGTTCTTCGGACGGCGAGCGACTGCGCCTGACTGATAGCCGAGTTAAGGTCCTCATCCCGACCATGGGTGATTTTAGCACCCGCCTTTTGGCGTCCATGTTCAGCCACTTCGGCGTCACCGCCATTCCCTTGCCCCCTCCGAGTGAAGCCGACTTGGCGCGAGGCAAGAACTACACCACTTGTAAGGAATGTCTGCCCCTCATTTTAACCATTGGGAGCCTCCATAACTACTTAGACCAAAGGCCAAGCGGGGAAAAGACCGTCTACTTCATGCCCACCACCAGCGGGTCCTGCCGCTTTGCCCAGTACAATGTGTTGACCAAGATGCTCATACAAAAACAGCAAATTAGCGACCTAGCTCTCATGTCCCTTTCTTCTAAGGACAGCTATGGCGGCATGGGCAATATGTTTACCCTGCGCGCCCTGTGGGCGACACATATCGGCGATGTGATGGAAGAGATTCGCGCTGCTGTACTGACTTTATCACGCGATCGTCAAGCGGCCCTAGCCACCTATAGAGAGGCTGAAGACATCTTGCTGCGAGCCATAGCCACCATGGGTTGGCGCGACTTGGTGAAAACGCTAAAGGACGTGGCCAGGCTACTCAGCGGCATTCCCCTCCACACTCCCTTGTCCCAGGCTTCGAAGGTGGCCCTCGTGGGCGAGATATATGTGCGTAGGGACGGGTTGTCCCAGCGTTACCTCGTGGAGCGCTTGGCAGAAAAGGGCATAGTGGTGCTCATGGCCCCGGTGGTCGAGTGGGTGTACTACACCAACTACCTAGCGTCCAAGGGTCTGCGCGGCCCGGTGACGGCTATGCAGCCGCTAAAGTCATGGGGCAAGGCGCAAGTTATGGAGCACTACGAGCGGGCAATTAAGGGCATATTTGTGGCTTCGAATCTATACGACTACCATCTCATCGACATCAGGCGCCTGGTGGAGAGCGTGGCGCATATCATCAACCCGGAGCTGACCGGAGAGGCCATCCTCACCTTGGCCTGCGCGTTAAACGATATCGTTGACCGCGTCGATGGGGTCATCTCCATAGGTCCCTTTGGGTGCATGCCGGCGCGCATTGCCGAATCGTTAATCAAGCAGTGTATCGATGCCGAAAAACAATCCATGGGCAGTGATTCCGAGCTAGTCAAAAAAATCGTCGCCGAGCACCCGCACCTACCCTTTATCAGCATCGAGAGCGACGGCAGCCCCTTTCCCCCCGTCATTGAAGCGCGGCTCGAGAGCTTCGTCTTGCAAGTAAAGCGCATGCAAAACACCCGGGCAAAGCACGGCGTGTAGGGCGTCATTGCGCCTCTTGGCGCTAACATGCTACAATTAGCGCCAAAGAGGTGGTTTTGAATCTATGATAGCAAGCGTAGCAACCAGTTTTCGCCAAGCGCATCAGACCATCAGGAATAATCTTGTGTTGGTCTGGTTTCCGCCTATCTTCGGCACGGCCATGTCCGCTGTGGTCTTGCTCTTGGTAGTGCTGCTACTACAGATTGCGTCCATAGACGCCGGAGCGGCCCTGCCGGACATGCTGACCGCCGGGAGTGCCATGCTATTTGTGACCGCGTGCACCGTGATGGTCTTGGCCGGTGTTAATGCCGGAAGTATGTACTGGCAGGCCCAGGCCGTCCGGGGCGCTAGGGTGGACACCGGGCATTTTTTGTACGGCGTGCGCCACCTCCTCGTGAGGGTTCTCGCCGGCAGCATCCTCAGCTACCTCTGGTATGCCGCCATAATTATTGGCTTGGGGTGGCCGCTCCTTGTTGATTACGCCCAGCTTATCACCATGGGGGAAACCATCACGGTTCTCTCAAACCGGCAGGTGCAGACCTTGTTCATGGCCCATGCTTGGCGGGTGGCGGGTGTGGGCTTCTTCCTCATCATCAGCACCATCTTGCTCAGTATGTGGGCGCGAGCCGTAGCGCTCGGCGACCTGGGCCTGTGGCCGGCCATGGCGCGCGGTGTGCGTTTCGCCGCGGCGAATTTTATGGTCGTTGGCGGGGTATTTATGTTGCAATGGAGCGGCAACTTGCTTCTCTCCCAATTACTTGGGGATGTGCTTTGGCTCGTCACCGCCATCGGCACCCACGTGGCGAGCGTCTATGTCAGCGTGGCTTTAATGCATTACTACGACCACAGGGACGCCTCTCTTGTTAAAAGAGAACCCCCTCTTGGTCGACCTGGGGGGTTAGCTATATGAATGGGGTTAGGCATTTTTTTACTTCCGAATCGGTCACCGAGGGTCATCCGGATAAAATTGCCGACCAAGTATCGGATGCGGTGCTTGACGCCATCTTGACCTTGGACCCTTTGGCCAGGGTGGCCTGCGAAACGGCGGTCACCACCGGTCTGGTGCTCGTCATGGGGGAGATTTCGACTACCTGTTACGTGGACATACCCAAGTTGGTGCGCCAGACGGTGCGCGACATTGGCTACACTCGTGCCAAGTTTGGTTTTGACGCCGAGACCTGTGCCGTGCTTACCGCTATAGACGAACAATCTCCTGACATTGCGCTGGGGGTAGATGCTGCTTTTGAACAGCGCGAAGGTATGACGGAAAATGACGAGGCCGCCATGCTTGGCGCGGGGGACCAGGGCATGATGTTCGGCTATGCGTGTCGGGAGACAGACGAGTACCTGCCTTTGCCCATCAGCCTGGCCCATCAATTGGCGCGGCGCCTCAGCCTCGTGCGCAAACAGCGCCTCATCCCCTACTTGCGCCCCGATGGTAAGACGCAGGTGACGGTAGAGTACGAGGGCTCGCGTCCGCTCAGGGTGGATACGGTGGTAGTATCGGCCCAGCACAAACCAGACATCCCCCTGTCGACCATCAGGGAGGATATTATCAACAAGGTGGTCCTAGCGACCATTCCGCGTGATTTACTTGACGCCAACACCAAGTATTACATCAACCCCACCGGACGCTTTGTCGTCGGCGGGCCCCAAGGGGATACAGGATTGACGGGGCGTAAAATTATCGTCGATACCTACGGTGGTTCCGCTCGGCATGGCGGCGGCGCCTTTAGTGGCAAGGACCCCACCAAGGTCGACCGTTCCGCAGCCTACGCAGCTCGCTATGTGGCCAAGAACATCGTGGCCGCAGGGTTAGCGGAGCGCTGTGAAATTCAGGTGGCCTATGCTATCGGCGTGGCCAAACCGGTATCCATTACTGTGGACACCTTTGGCACAGGACGGCTCGGGGAGGATGTCTTGGCCGAGATAATTTCGCGGCACTTTGACCTGCGCCCGGCCGCCATCATCCGTGACCTCGGCTTGCGGGCCCCCATCTACCGCCAAGTGGCCGCCTATGGGCATTTTGGGCGCCCCGATCTCGATCTGCCTTGGGAAAGATTAGACAAAGTAAATATACTCAAGCAGTACCTCAATTAGCTTCCGGCCAGCCTCCCGCATATAGTAGGGCAGGGAGGTGGCGAAGATGTGGTGGGCCTTCTTGTTTGTGGGTTTAGTCTTGGCGCTCTACCGTTGGCCACAGGATGATAAGGCGCGGTTGCCGGCAGAGGAGATGGGCATCGATTTTGCCAACTCGCCGGAGAGAGTAGAAATGACCTTGCGCACTTTAGCCGCCCTGGTAGAGCGCGACAGAATCTATGACTTCTCGGTATACTTTGCCGCTCTGAACGCCGAGGGTCACGCCATTGCCATGCGCCTGGGGCAGTACATTCCTATCCATCTTTACGCCCAAACACCAACAACGGTGGATTTTATCAAGGTAGATGATTTTCCCCCCGAGCGCACGGCTTTAGAAATGCGCAAGCGGCTGCAATTGCGGTGCCGCCAAAAGGGAATGTAGGCATCCTGTTGAGAGGTGAAGTGGTTGGTCAAGATTAGGGGAGTCGTCGAGCGCATTGTCTTTCGCAATGCCGTCAACCACTACACCGTCCTGCGCCTAAAAATAGGGGACAAGCCTCTGCTCACGGTGGTCGGGTCATTTCCCGCCGTCGCCCCCGGGCAGGACCTCGAGCTGGAGGGCGAGTACAGCGACCACCCGCAGTACGGACGGCAATTTGTGGTCAGCGCCTGCACCGAGAGAGTGCCGGTCGAAATTGCCGGCATAGAAAAGTATCTGGGTTCAGGCCTCATCAAGGGCGTCGGACCGCGCACCGCGCAGAAGATTGTCGAACACTTTGGCCAGGAAACCATCAAGGTTCTAGACACCGCCCCAGAGAAATTGCGCGAGGTGCCGGGTTTGGGGGAGGCCAAGGCCGGACTCATTGGCCAGGCTTTGCAGGGCAAGCGAGAAATACAGCGGGTCATGGTGTTTTTGCAGGGGCATGGTATCACCCCCGGTTACGCCGCGCGCATCTACCGTCATTATGGCGATAAAACGATCGAAATAGTTCGCCACAACCCCTATCGTTTGGCCGACGAAGTGCAACTGGTGGGCTTTATCCTAGCCGATAAATTGGCGCAAGAACTGGGGCTAGATAAAGATGACCAAAGGCGTATTGCCGCCGGGCTGCGCTATGTACTGCGCGAGGCCGAGAACAGCGGACATTGCTACCTGCCGCTCCAGAAGCTGCAAAGCGGCGCGGCAGAGCTGCTTAAGCTGCCACCCGAGCGGGTGGGCGTGGTCATCGATGCCTTAGCGGTCGCGAAGAGCCTCGTCCTCATGAACATCGACCATGAGAACAGGGTGTATCGTGCCCCGGTCTATGCCACCGAGAGGGCGGTGGCCCATAGATTGAGGGACCTTAGCCGACGACAGTCTTCCCTTTTGCATCAGGATAACGGGCCGGCACTCGCCGAATTTGAGGCCAGGCATAACATCAAGCTGGCCCCTTTGCAAGTAGAGGCTATTACCGCCGCCCTCGAGCACGGCGTTACGGTGATTACCGGCGGCCCCGGAACCGGTAAGACCACTTTGCTGCGGGCGCTCCTCCACCTTTGTCTGGCTCGTCAAGAAAGCGTCTACTTGGCGGCCCCGACCGGCAGAGCCGCCAAGCGGCTCAGTGAGTCCACCGGGCAGGAGGCCAAGACGGTGCACCGCCTTCTCGAGTACAGTCAAGCTGAGGGCAAGCCGCTTTTCTTGCGCCAGGCAAATAACCCCCTGCCGTGTGATTTGCTCATCCTTGATGAGGCGAGCATGCTCGACCTGTCGCTCGCACAGCACCTGCTTTTGGCGCTAAGAAGCGGTTGTCGCCTGGTTTTAGTGGGCGACGCCGACCAACTGCCTTCGGTCAGCTCGGGCAACCTGCTGCGCGATATTATTGCTTCCGGCCTCGTGCCGACGGTGCGCCTAGACACCATCTTTCGGCAAGCCAAGGAGAGTCTAATCATCACCAATGCGCATCGCATCAACAAGGGAGAGTTTCCCTACCTCGCGACCAATCGCCGCGACTTTATGTTCGTGGCCGAGGAAGTGCCGGAGAAGGTTGTTATGTTAGTCCTGGACATGGTGAGCCGCGAGTTGCCCCGCCTGCACCGCTTGAACCCCATCGATGATATTCAAGTGCTCTCGCCCATGCGGCGCTCCACCTGTGGGGTCGAAAATCTTAACCTCCTCCTGCAGGAAAGGCTCAATCCGCGGTCCGCTGGAAAGGGAGAACTGCAACTTGGCGCGGTAATCTATCGTCTTGGGGATAAAGTTATGCAAGTGCGTAACAATTACACCAAACTAGTGTATAATGGTGACATCGGTAGGATTGTGAGTATCGACGCCGATGGCGAAATCACCATCGCCTATCCTGACGGCAAGGCAATCCGGCACATCGATTACGGCCCCAGCGAGCTTGACGAACTGACTCTCGCTTATGCGACTTCCGTACATAAGAGCCAGGGCAGCGAGTACCGCGCGGTGGTGATGCCCATTACCACGCAACATTTTATCATGTTGCAGCGCAACCTCCTCTACACGGCCATTACGCGAGCCAAAGAACTGGTGGTGCTCGTGGGCACCAAGAAGGCCGTGGCCATCGCTACGAAGAACAACAAGCTCGAAGAAAGATATACCAGTCTGGCT
>JAGXSS010000059.1 GCA_018334055.1 Peptococcaceae bacterium | reverse complement strand
AGCAAAGACTTACGGCGGCGCGGGTTGCGATTAAAATCATCGCGGTCATCCCGATCATCGCGTGAATCGCGTGAGTCGCGTGAGTCGCGTGAGTCGCGTAATTCATCCGGGCGGCGCTCGCGGTCGACGGTCTTAGGCGGAGCTGACAGCTCAATTATCTTGTCAAGCTCACCGCGGTCCAGCCACACTCCTCGGCACTTCGGGCAGTAGTCCACTTCCACACCTTGGCGCTCCGTCATCTTCAGTTCAGCATTAGGGCATATCGGGCACAACATTAGTATCGCCTCCCTCTATCTAATTTTTACCACAATCGCCGGCCGATTGCAAGTACATTCCATACCCAGCCCTCGCAGCCAGCGCTCGAAAACAAAAAGACACGTCCCCTTTGTTGGGGACGTGTCGGTGCTGTTGGTTAGCGGAGCATACGCGCGAGGATTACGGCTACTTGGGCGCGGGTGGCATGGGTTTGCGGCAAGAACATAGCGTTTTGGGCGCCGGTCATGAGGCGCAGGGCGTGCACTATGGCCACCGAGCCTTGGTACTTAGTACCCACTTGGTCAAAATCTCTAAAGGGGGCGGTCCAAATGCCCTCGAGGGCGGCGGTTTCCCCATGTCCCGTCAGGCGGGCTAGGTAGAAGGCGAGCATCTCGCGCGTCACAGTGGCCGCGGGGTCAATCTTCTCGTCCTCGCGCACAAGGTTACTCTGCGCAGCCCAGTTCAGGGCCGAGATATTGCGCTCATTAGCGATGGCACTTATCCAAGCCGGGCCAATGCCGATTGAATCATCCCAACCGGCAGCCGTCGACAAGAGCGAGAGCAGGTCGCCGAGGTTCATGTTTTGGTCGGGGCGGAACTCATTACCGGGTAGGCGGAGCAGGTTCCAATCCACTAAGAGCTTAATATCGCCAGAGGCCCAGTGCCCGGCAATATCGGTGTAGTTAGGCTTCACCACCGGCACGATAGCCTTGCCCTGCCAGTCGATATTGCCCCCCTTGAAGGCGTCAAACATATAGCTGTTCAATTCTTTAGGCTGGTAGACCAACCTAATTTGTGGCGTAGTGCCCCGTTGGCCCTTTTGCTGCACCTGAGTTAAGACATAGGACAACTCCAGGCCGACATCGGCGAGGAACCGGTCGCTCATTTGTCCCTTCGTCAAGGCTCCCTGCGGCGAAACAAACTCTCCGCGGTACCAGTTGGCATTGTATTGTATAATGCGGCTATCGCTACGCACCGTTATGAACAAGTTATCGTTGACTACGGGTATGCCGTTGACGCTGCGGTTAAACACGAAGCTGTAAGATTGGAAGATCCCACCAAAGGGCATTATGGGAGCGTCCTTGGCCAGTTCCACCTGCCCATACTTATCGCCCACCCAGCGGGTGAGGAATTGGCGGGCAAGCACGAGCGCCTCGTCCTGGGTCATAGTCGGTTTCTCTTCTTGCTTGGCATTATCGCCGTAGTAGAAGCTCTCTAGAGCCCCGGTCGCGGCGTCGAGCACCACATTAGCCGAGCCCTGCTCGCCCTCAGTGCCCCAAGTGTACTGAAGGGTCCAGATTCGCTGTTCGGTGCGGGGGTCTAGATAGAGCTGCGAACCATGGAGAGTCGCCTGGCTAGGCAAAGCGGCTATCTCACGCGCTAAGGCGTCGACTCTCACCAAAGGCAGTAAACCTGCCACCAGTTCGATTTCTCTGAGCTCTTGCGGCGTGAAGGCATGTTCCTGCTTGACCGAGCCGGTTAGCCTGCCATCCGGGCTTTGCTGGTCTTGGAAGGAGAGGAAGTGTTCATTAGTAAACACCCGTCCCGTAAAGGCATCGATATGTAGCCTCCTGCCGTCCTCTAAGACATAGGCAAGGAAAGGCTTGCTTTCTTCGTTGCGCCAAGAGAAGGAGCGTTGGTAGACCAGTCGAAGACCCACCCCGCGGAAGACTTCGGCTGCCTGCGTCAAGGGGATAATGCCCTGCGGCGAGGGAAAGGTGTAGGGCGTAAAGTTCAGCCCATAATGCGCAACTTCACCGCTGTCCGCGTTGACATTGACCGACAGGGAATTGCCGTGAAACGGTATGTTGTTGACGTACTGGATGTAGTGAAAAGAATAGTGGTGAGGCCAGTGGCGCTTGCCGATGCGTACAGTCGGGGCAGTCACCCTAAAGAGGCGCATTTGGGCAAATTCTTGTGGCGCCAATCTCGCGGCCAAGGCTGCGGCCGTTCTCTGGGCCTGTTCCTCGGTAAACTTAGGCAAAGGAGCAAAGTTCAGGGTGCGATTACGCGGAGTCGCCTCTTGGAAGCTGTAGTTCGTCACCAGCATCCGCTCTCCATCGACACTAAGCATGATTTGCGAGGGGTTAAACCCGGCCGGGTCATTGCTTGAACCTCGCCACTCGAAATGGTAAATTGTTTTACCTTCCGTGGTCTGTTGGTTAGTGAAAAACTGCTGGTATGTATCGGTGATGGGGAAGAGCCGCTTCGCCAGTAAGATAGCCTCTCTCATGCGGGCATCGTCGCGCGCTTCGGCCAGAGGCCCGATGAGGGTGATTAGCATCACCGCCACAACTAGGGTAGCGAGATATTTCTTCATGTGTAACACTCCTTGCTTTAGCTTTACCCCCTTAGACGCACAAATAGGCATGATGTTCCATAAACACTGCCATGCCACGGGCGGCGGCTAGGGATTGCAGCGCGGACAGCGACCGGCAGAGGCGGTGGCTGACGCTACCGCCTGTTCTTCTTCATATGTACATTTAAGACAAGCAAAGACGCTGCTTTTTACTTCGTCCGTCGGCAAGCCGCACCATTCACAGGGCAGGCCGCGCAACTTGCGCACGACAGCAAAACCCGGCGAGTCGCAGCGTGGGCAGGAGGAGGCTAGCTTGCTGGCCAAATCTTCTGCCGCCTTAGCGATAGCCTCCATGCGAGTGGGGTTAGCATGAGCCCGCATATCCGTTTCGATGAACACCAATCCGGTTGCGCTTTGCTCGAAGGCAAATTTTGCGGCCGCAAAGAATTTTGACCAAGAATCAATGCCTTTTACTATGTCCGGATGGCGGTCGTGCTCGGGGCGAACGATGACCCAGTGATGCGGGAAGCCCGCCTTCTCGGCAAAGTCCTTGGCCTCATCCATGTCGCGCACTAATTTCTGCCCGTAATTGGTGTTGCCGGTAGCATGCTCGCCATGCACCACCATTTGCTCTTTCTTGTCCGCTAAAAGCACTATCTCCACATTCCAAGGCAGAAAAGGCAAGAGCGGGTGGGCGGAGAAGCTCCCCTCGCTACTTATCCCAATATCAAGGCCGGTTAATTCCATCGCCCTTTCAGCCTTGAGGCGAGCCGTTGCAAACTGAGTGCCCGGACGCTCCACCTCGCGCGAAAAAGTGCCGAAAACATCGGTGTTATAGTTGCGGACCACTATGATATTGCTCTGAAAGAAACGATTCAGCGCCGGCAGAATGACCCTTTCCTTGTCATGCATAGAGATAAGGGCCGCCGCGCGACCTGCATAGTATAAAGACGACACTTATTTCACCCCTCCTTATACAATACAAAAGACAGCATACAGGGGTACCGATTTCACTTTATTCAAATTACACTTAGCAATCACACCGGCAGCGCTAATCCAGTCGAGGGATGCACCAAAGAGAGCAGCTGAGCCGCCCTTCTGCACCACTTTATACTGAAACTTGCATCAAAAATTGCAGCCAAGCGAACATTGGTTTAGAAATTGACATAGACCATGTCACAGCAGTATTATTCCCGATTGAATACCGTTAAGTCAAGAAAAATGCCTTGCTGTCAGATAAAAGTTGACTTAATTATCCCTCAGGCTTCTTTATTCACCTAAAATCCCGGGATATTGTGATGTGTTCGCGCCCAAGCTGTAGCGCCGGCACAAAAGCCGGCGCGCCGTATACGGGGTCGGCGTGCCATGTCACGCCGCTACCTAGGTAACTGCCGCGCCGTATACGGGGTCGGCGTGCCATGTCACGCCGGTACCCGGGAGGTTGTAGCGCCGGCACACGGGCCGGCGACCTCGGCGTGGTTTTTCCATCATGGTTACGACCGGGGAGGGTCGGCGTGCCATGTCACGCCGCTACC
>JAGXSS010000058.1 GCA_018334055.1 Peptococcaceae bacterium | reverse complement strand
CCCCCTCGGGGGGAAGGGATGTACAGCCGCTACCTTGTCCGCCATCAACTTCTCGGTTTGTCAGGGAAGGTTTTAAATGAGTGATCAGTTCTTTTCGGTTAGATTCTTAATTGAGTTGACACGGATTCTTACTGAAAGTGGCTCACATTTTTACTGGCGTTAGTGGCTCACTATTTTCCTAGCACGTGGCTCACTATTTTCTTGACAATCGCAGACACGATATGTTTTTTGGGCTGTAGGACTTGGCTAGGTCTAAGGCAGTGCCGATTTCGTCGCACAAAGGGAGACAGCATGAGAAAATTGGAGGTGTGATACTATGCGCCTAAGGATAAAGGGGCTGAACTTGCCGACTCTCGGATATGGTTGCTATGGCCTTGGCGGCGCCTACGGCAAACCGCCTGAAACCAGAGTAGCAGTCCGGCTTCTCCAAAATGCCCATGAGCTGGGCATACGTTTCTTTGATACTGCAGATGGCTATGGGGACACTGAAAGCCTCTTGGCGAAAGCCTTCAAGACCTGTCGGCATGAAGTGTTTCTGGCGACCAAAATGGGCCCGGGCAAGGGAGGACAATTTAATCTCATTCAGCAACGAGTAATCGCGGCTTGTAATGCGAGTCTACAAAATTTGGGTACAGACTACATCGACCTGTACCAGATTCACTTTGACGATCCGCACACGCCGGTATATGATACCGTCGCTGCGTTGAAGTATCTTCAGCAGGCAGGGAAAATCCGCGAATACGGCATTGGCCACCTGCCCTTCTCCAGAACAACGGAGTACCTGAAAACAGGGTCTCCCTCTACTGTGATGGTAGAAGTGAACGCAGTCTCATTGTCCCGCTATAATGAATTAAGCGCTCTCTTGCAGCGCCACGATTTTTCTATCATTGCCTTTAGCGCAACAGCCCGTGGCCTCTTAACACAGAAGGTGACTGAGCAGACTGTTTTTGCACCTGAAGATATAAGAAGCTTGGACCCCCAATTCAGAGGCGCGAAATTGGCTTCAGGTCTTGAAATGGCAAAATGGTTAGGGCGTATCGGGATAGAGCGCGACAAAACCCCGAGCCAGATAGCCCTAGCTTGGGTGATGGGAAAGACTGGGGTAGATGTTGTGTTAACCGGTCCAAAGGACCCACATCATCTGCAGGAAAACTGCGAGGTTTTGAACTGGCGCCTCGACATAAGCGCTCAGCGCGAGCTAGACGATTTGGCACAAAGACTTGCGGCTGAAACTGAGGCAGAGGTTGAGGCAGAGGTCGACCACATACTAAGCAGCCCCCTGCCCCCTTGCGAACATGAAGCCGCTAAAGATCTCATCTACGCCCTAGAATATGTGGCAGAACGGGGCGTAACCTCTCTGGAGGAAGTTTCAAGCCTGTTTCGACACTTGCTCTCCACCCTACAGGGAAAGCCCACGCGACCCTTAACCCACGTTCAAGAATCGATACGAAAAATCGCCGGCGTTCTCGGCATACAGTAGGCGAGCCGTAACAACCTGCTACTCTTGTGACGTGGTGGGCAGACGTGGACCTGCCATCAAGCGCAATTTGGATGGCCAGAGTGTAACAGAGGAATTTCTTGATTGCTTTATGGAAAGGGCGGCTATGGCCGTTTAGTTTCTGCTGGAGCGCAATACGTGCGCCATTAAGTGCCCGCTTGGTGCCGAGCACCACCAAACGCCACCCAACACGGCACTTTGATGTGCATCGAATAATTAGCAGTACCAAGGCTTTGCCTAACATCCCTTAGTGCCACCAAGCCAACTGGGCTAATTCGTAATCAGCAGGTCGTGGGTTCAAGTCCCACTATCGGCTCCAGTGTTATCAAGGCTCTCTGGGTTTTACCCGGAGGGTTTTTAGATTATAATGTCCCCATGAAACCAGACAAAATTTTCGAGATCCTTAGTGAACCTGATCACGCATCCAATCACGCAAGTTGCCACGGCGTATGTCTACTGCAAGCTGATAGAAAGTGACGTCTAGTTAACCGAAGCCAAGGGTTCACATTTAAGGAGGGAAATTATGACAGAGTACTTGCGAGGACAAGCGCAAAAGAAGGAGCAGCTGAAGGCGATTATTAAGAAACTCCACCAGGGAGCATCTGTGAATGACGTTCGCAAAGAGTTTGAGGCGCTAAGCCTAACGGTGACCCCGCTAGAGATCACCGCGCTCGAGCAGTCTTTGATGGATGAGGGCATGCCCGCAGAAGAGATTCAGCGCCTATGCGACGTTCATGCCGAAGTGTTTAAGGGACATATTGTAGGGGGTGAGCCAGCTACTGAGGCTACGCAACAAGATGCTTTGCACCCCGCCAATATGCTGAAGCAGGAAAACCGGGCCATTGAAGATCTTCTCGATGCAGAGCTAAAGTCAGCGCTTGAGGGCTTCCTTGTGGCCCCCGGCCCCGATAGTCAGCGCGCCGCAATTACTGCCGTCGAGAGGTTGCTTTTAATTGACAGGCACTACAGCAAGAAGGAACACCTAATCTTCCCCCTGATGGAGAAGCACGGCATTACGGCTCCGCCCAAAGTCATGTGGGCTGTAGATGACGAAATTAGGGGTAAGGTAAAGGCCCTAAAATGCCTTCTCACTGACTCAAGACCAGACCCTGCGGCCATCAAGGAAGCCCATGCCGCCGTAACAGCGCAGGTTAAGGACATGATCTTCAAGGAAGAAGAGATTATGCTGCCCATGGTTAGCGACAAATTCTCGCTGGACGAGTGGCAGGCCATTGAAGCCGGCAGCCACGAAATTGGGTTTCCATTCTTTCCGGAGGGTGTAGGGCGGTGGCAGCCAAGCGGCCTGGAGTTAGCCGGGGCGGCGACCGACTCAGTAGATACCACCATGTCGATCACGGGTGAGATTGCCTTCGATGCAGGCACTTTAAGCGCACAGGAAGCCAACGCCATCTTTAATGTCCTGCCGCTAGACATGACCTTTGTCGACGCCGGTGATCGCGTAAAGTACTTCACCCAAGGTAAGGAACGCATTTTCGACCGACCAAAGACTATCCTAGGACGTGAGGTGCACAGATGCCACCCTCCCGCCAGTGTACACATAGTCGAGACGATAATCGCGAGTTTCCGGAGCGGCGAAAAAGACCACGAAGACTTTTGGATTCCCTTCGGCGATAAATTCGTGCATATCCGCTATTTCGCGGTGCGCAACCGCCAAGGCCAGTACTTGGGCACTCTAGAAGTCACTCAGGATGTCAAACCGCTCACAGCCCTCACTGGTGAAAAACGCCTCCTATAGCTCATCCGTTAACCAACTCAAACCCGTGCTCTCTTAAGACTTCTTTAATGCGGGACATAGGCACCCCTTTGACCTTGGAGCCTTTCTCCAAGGTCATTACGCGTCCTACCGTTTGTAGCATACCTGGCAGTGTGATGTCCCTAAAGCCAAGCTCAACCATGATGACCACAATCTCCGGGTAATCGAAGGCGAGCTTGTAGATGCTGTCCTTTGCACTAACTTGTTTCATGGCTCAACGCTCCTTTAGCAGGTATGCACCCTAACAAACTCTGTGAAGCCTCTGTACTCATTCCACGTATAAGAGGACACCGGCTAGTTCCCACAAGAATCCTCACGCTGGCACTACCCATGGAGAGGCGAGGATGTTCTATGCAAGGCTGACTTACCTGTTGTGCCTAAACTAGGTTTCTCCATTGTCATCGCGCCATCTCGAGGCCCGCCTTACGGACGGGTCATCTCCAAATTGCGGAACGTGGCCAGAGGCACGACTTCCTCCGCCGTGTCCAGATACGCTATCGCCACACGGTCTCCGGGCTGCGTCAAGGCCACATGCGGGCTGAGTGTTGCAGTCGCCGTAAAAATGCGATTTGACCCTTCTAAACGGAAGTAGAACAGCGTTGTCCCCTCGGTCGTTGCCGCCCCTACGCGCAATACTTCTCCCTCTAGGCTCTGTAAGAGGGCTACGTCGGTGGGTACTACCCCACCTATGCCTTGCCCAAGGTATTGCTTGTAGGCAAGGACCGCTTGAAGCAAGGTTGGCTCAACAATAGTCCTACCGGTACGCGCGTTAACAATGCCGACGGCCTTCAGGATATTAGTGTCGGAGAGCACCGGTACTACATAGGCCTCCGCCCCATAGAGATTGTACAAGAGTGGCTGTGCGCCATGCCATCCCACAAAGTCGGCCACTGCGGCGTTTACCGACGAAACAGCCGCCGCCTCATTAAAGAAACCCACCGCATAGCGATAGTACGTGATCTCTCCCGTGCGCCCATCCATCATGGTGTAACCCATCAGCGAATCATCTCTGCCGGCAGCGGCTGTATGACCGGTAAACCAGTAGAATCTAGCGTCAGGGCCTACTACGCCAAACACGTCGCTCACACCTTCCCATTCGGTGGGCAGATGCATATCGCGCTTGGTGAAAAGAGAGTTCCAGTATCCATGCACAAAACGCCCGAACCAGTCATTGTGTTGCTCCGCCACAAACTCCGGTATGACTTGGTCGACCCACAACGGTGCATCGGCTTTAGCATACTCCTGCATTTCGCCGGTTGCCGGGTCTAGTATAACGATTCCCGTTACCACTGTGCCGGTTTTGCCCACAGTGGGCCTACCAATGCTCATTACCCATCGTGGGTTCCCATCGTCGTCTAGCTCAAAGCTTGGGTCAAGCAATAGCACGGCTTGGTGCTGACGATAGATATGTCTGCGCAAATCACTCCCGAAGAACGCGCCGGGGGTGTACCGCATAGCGAAGGGGACAAACTCCGCTGGGACGCCTGCGTCTTCGGCGTCAACCATAATAAACCCCGGCGCTTCGCGAAAGTTAAACCACCTTAGCAAGCCGCGGAAGTCGACCGGGCCGACCCAGTAGAGCTCGCCATCGACGAGCTGGATATTAAGGTGCCCTACCTCAAACCCCGCACCCATGGCTCCTAGAACCTTCTGGGCGCGCCACTGTGCGTTTTCGTAGGGAACAAGCCTAATATGCTCGAGGTTCATGACTGGGGCCGGTACGTCCGACACAGTTACAGTTGGCACGTTTCGCAAATCGATCGCCCTGTGGGGTACGACAAGAAAATTTAGATACAAGCTTACAAGGAGCGCTGCGCTGAACACCAGCCCCGTAAGCCATATCGTCGCTCTGTCCTTCTTAGCCCTACCTACTAGCACCGTTAGCATTGTATAGAGAGCATTTATGGTTAAAGGAAGCAGGACGACAGTGTGGCCGACCCCGGGAACTAAAGCAGGCAGCGTCAAGTACACCCACGCCAAGGAGAGGGGAACGCCCACAACCAATCGCCATAACTGCCCGCGCAGGTATAGCGAGGGACGTGACCGCAACAAGTCGATGCGCAAGTTAATCAGTCCAAGACACATCCAGAGCATTGCTTCTACCATGCCAACCACCTTGCCTTTCCGAAGTCATGTTCATATACATGTACGCAAAAGAAGGGAAGGAGTTTCGCGAGAAAAGAATAGAGGATGTCCTGAAGGGACGGTGTCCTGAAGGGACGGAGGATCACGACATTACTACGCCGGCGTCGTTGGCGCAGGACCGGAAATAATCGCGCCTGAGGACAGAGAATTTCCAGTGGCCTCGGACGGAGGATTTTGCTTCGCCTCACATCCTCACAAGGTGGCAGGAAATAAGTATTATGTAGTGAAATATACGAATAGCATTAGCAACAACAACAAAGGGAGGGGCATCTATGTTCGATTGTCCAGGCTGCGGTAGCCGCATCGACGACGTGAGAAAACGTTTTTGCGGTACCTGCGGCGCGAACCTGCGCCCGGAAGCCAGTCCGCTTTTGAGCGGCCAAAAGGGTCTCGGGATAGAGGAAAAGGCCGGCATTTGCGTAGGCAATATCTGCCTATCACCCCTGTTGGGTACAGTGCTCTATTTTGTATGGAAGGACGATAAACCCGCTAAGGCGGATGATGTGTGTATGGTGACCATCGCATCTCTATTCGTAGGTCCGCTTATTGCCTTTATCCTCTATTCACTTGGGATAGTTGGCGGATTATGATGCAATTAGCGGAATTGCGAGCACAGCTCGTCTCCTGCCACCGCCGCGCCGATCGCTCGTTGGTCTTTAGGGGCCACCAGTTCCCAGTCTGCGCGCGTTGCACAGGCATCTTTGCGGGCTACTTTGCCTATCCCTTGTTTCTCTTGGGATGGCTGCAGATTAGCTTCTTAATCTGCCTAGCGATGCAACTGCCCACTATCATCGACGGTTATACCCAGCATCGGCAGTGGCGCACTAGCACTAACACCCTTAGACTCGCTACAGGCATACTCTCCGGCGTCGGGCAGGCCGGCCTGATGGTAGCAGTGGGGCTACACCTTGCCAAGCTAGTCCTTTCACGGTAACCACGGAGTATGCCGCAAATGTGCTTACTCATCCTGCTATGGGGGCAGGGGTTGGCGAAATGTGGTAGGGGTATAAAGTGTTTTCGCAGGCAGAAGGAGGATGGGGCAAGTCATGCCGCATAAGCCCATAAGCGCTGTGGTGGAAATTGGGCCTAACTATATAATGCATCTCCTCGCGGTCGCCAAAGTGGGGTTCGACAGCGAGTATAGCTCACGGTATACGGGTGCGGTCAAGGAAGTAGATCTTGAGTATCTCCGAGCTCAGCGCTCGCTACTGACTTTTGCGAATGGGCATATGGGGCAACTTACAGGGCTGCTGATCTTTCTGCCGTGCTACCTTAATCTTGACTCAAAAACCAAACTACAAGAGTTCTTTAGCCTGCTTCTGGCTGGCCTGAGGGAGGGGCATTTTCAGCCCCTTATGGACCGTTACAGCGCGGAAATAGCCCGCCTAGACTTTTGGATTCAACCCGTGGATAGTCACTGGCTAGCTCAGTACGCTGCGCACAGTGAAGAAATCACTAGGCTCGCTCGGGTTTACGCTGATAACTTTGACGTGTATCTTGAGCAGGTCTGGATGCAGGAGGCCCCGCACATCAGGGCTGTGGCTGCGAGCATTAACGACCATTTTCGTAAGACAGACATTATCGCGCTATGGGAGACGTTAACAAACAGGCAGTTTAAGTTCGATTACTACGAGATAGTGCTGTGCAGCGCAATCGAGAATGGCCCAAACGCAAACTCCCTTGGCTACGAACGCAACATGTTCTACTCCGGCCATAATTTTGCCTTTATGACGCAGTTCATAAGTCACGAGGTAGGCACGCACATCCTTATCGACCTCATCGCACCGGCGTTCCGCGGAGATACGGTGTATCCATTTGACCTGGTCTATCGAACTTATGAAAACCTAGCCAAATTTTATAACACCATCATTCTTGGAGACACCGATGCCTACGAAAACATGTACGGTTCATTTGGCGAGCAGGCTCAACAATCCCTTCACCGTCTCAAGGAAGTGAACCCCAGCCTCAGTCCAGACGAGTTGTTTTGGCAGGCCGTAGAAGTAGCTGTCCCTTTCCTTTTGCTGCCTACAGAACCGTGAGAGGAGAAGCCGCATGAAACGAGTCCTATTGCTTATTCTCTGCGTCGCTTTACTGGTAGGTTGCCGGCAGACACCAACCCCTCCGGCTTCCGGGGTAGAGCTTGTACGTGCCGTCGCCATTGTGGGGGGTAAAGAATACGTGCTCTACCCGGCGAGCACAGGAGGCATTCGCCTGCCGTCAATAGACGGCGAGGTTGTGTTTGAGTACAGCGGGCCTGTGGAGGTCGACGCCGACTCCAGCATAATCGCGGTTTCAGGCAGTACAGTTCGCACCATTCTTATCGGGTCAAGTCAGGTTGCCCATACTCCCGGTAACATCAGAGATAAGCACGGCAGACCACTTAAGAAGCATGAGTTCTACCTAACGCGCATCGCTATCAGACCGGTGAGGGCATTTTGGGTCTCTGGAAACCTAGAAGAGGAGCTACAAGTTATGGATGGGCCGCGGACTTTAATGATGGTAGGAGAGGTTATTAAGCTAGAGTTCTCGGACGAACCACACCAGGCTACTATGGAAGAGCAGTTGGTCGCGGGGCTTGGGACTGGCATAAAGTACAAATTCACTTGGCCGGATAGAAAGACCCTTCTTTTTGAGCTATCCGCCACGAATGAGGAAGAGTTTGTCCTGCGCTTCGATGAAACAACTTATTGGGGGTTCTATGTAGTTGGCCCCCAGAAGCTAAGTTCGCTCGACAGGGAACGAAGAATCCTATCGACGATAGACATACCCATCAGCGCTACCAGCGCCATTGCCCTGACTTCAGACTTTCGCCATGTTCGCCTGGTGAGAAGGGTAAACTTGGCTTGGCTACATATAGGTACGCAAGAATATCTCTTAGACTTGGAGACAGGCAACATACAGCGAGGCAAGCTGCACTCTAGGGCAGTTCACTATGCCGACGAAATTCTTCTCGACTGGATTGACAAGACTCATGCCGCGTCAAAGACCGAGCTACGCAGCCCAGCTGGACTCTCCAATAAGGGAGATCGGCTAGCGTTATACGAGGACGGTATGATAAAGCTTATTGAGTTTTCTACCAGAAAGACCCGCACGATTGTTGTGCAGTCACGGGCCGAGTCTGAGGGCAACTTCCCACACCCCCGCAGGATATTTTGGTCTCACGATGACAAGCACCTCTACTATACAGCTGTTCCCAGCTCGGACCAAGTATACTGGCTGCATCGACTGGACATCGCAAGTGAGACTGAAATCGCTCTGCTAAGAGGTCACTATGTAAGGAGCACCTCACCACATGGACCCCACGTTTTCACCGAGGTGTGGGTGGAATCGGGCGCGGCTTGTTACATGATTGATGGGGCGGGGAAAGCCACACGACTAAGCGAACCTAGCGAGTACGTGGGAGTCACTAAGTGGCTTGACGCCACAAAAGTACTCATCAATAAGTCTGCCGCGCCATCCCGGGGCACGCCGGCAAGTATGAAATGCTACATCTACTACCCTGACGCGAATCGCTGGGAGTACATTTCTGAGGGTTTTGGCATCGACTATGACTTGAGCACTGGTCGAGTGTTTGTCTTACAGAATCGGTAAGAGCCGAAGCAAACGCAGCAAAATGGGACGTGTTGCTCCTTTGTCTTATCAACGAATGCTATGAAATTGACATCCCAACCCCCCGCATTCCTCTGCATACGCTATATCTAGGGTATACAGAGGAATGGTCAAGAAGCTATCAGTAAATGAAAGCCGACAAAAGGCTTGAAGTTGACTAGACTGAAAGGGGGTTGTTGTTTAGGTAGCTAGACCGCGCTGGCGCGCTAAGTCATGAATGATGCGGGTAATTAGTTCAGACTCAATTGCCTCGGCGAAGTAGGGACAGTCCCTTTTGTCGCAGGTGTAATCTTTGTAAATTGTTCGATCCATCGTGAGGACAACTTTCGTGTGCGCATAGCCAGCCGATTTTGCAAAGGCATGACAAAGTCCGTCGCTAATGAATGTTGCTATTATCAAGTTAAATGATGGGTGGAGCAATCTGAGGACTATGGAAGAGTAGCTAAATTGTTTGGACATTTTAGCTACTCTGTTATATAATAATAGCAAAGATGTCGGGGAGGTGGCAGCATGCGTGTCAGTACCACTGATTTGCAAAATGCGTTTGGGAAGTACCTGTTACTGGTGCAAAAAGAAGATGTGATTATTGATAAGAACGGCAAGAGTGTGGCAAAGTTGGTCAAGTACAGCGAGCCGGATTACCATCTGGTTCACGAAGGCGGGCTGAGCTATAGAGCGAACAGTAAGATTAGCTTAGAGGAATACATGGTGCTAATTGAGTCGTCTGATCAGCGCTACGAGCTTATTGACGGGGTGGTGTACCTGTTGGCTTCGCCGAGCTTTACCCACCAAGTCGTAATAAGTGAAATAGCGGCACATTTCTACGCGTATTTTAAGGGCAAACCCTGCCGCTCTCTGACGGCGCCGCTGGATGTACGCCTTTTTGGTTATGCCACAAAATTTGAGGAGGACCCAAATGTGGTGCAGCCTGATATTGTGATCATATGCGACGAGGATAAGGTGAATGAGTACGGCAGATATGAAGGAACGCCGAGTTTGATTGTGGAGGTTCTATCTCCGACCACCAAGGGCAAGGACTTAGCCATTAAGCTACAGCTATATATGAAGAGCGGAGTTTCAGAATACTGGATTGTTGATCCGCAGGGGAAAAGCGTTATCCAGTACATCTTTACGCTAGAGCGAGATATCGACCACACGCAAGTTGTTTATATAGACGGCACAATTGAATCGGCGGTGTTTGACGGCCTGAAGATTCGGCTAAGCGAGATACTTTAAACCTGTCTCGGTGCACTTGAGTATTGTGGATCAAGCAGCAGCATTTTCATCTCTCCTGTACCTCTTTCTTAGTCCGGACTCTTAAATTCTACTAGCGTTGTGCCCTAGTAAACAGCAACAAGCCAGGTGCCGCCGCAAGCATTAAAGACCCTCCGCATAGGCTAGCGCTTTTTCCAGTGTGTCGATGGCATTGAGCCTCGAAATACAAGGTTTCTCAACATTTCTGAGTTGACCCGGTCCAAGTTATGTAGTGCCTTGACACTCCCCATGCCTAAAGGCAGGGGATTCTTGGGTGATTAAACCGAAATCCATTTCTGGTATCGGAGTATGACCCCAAGTTAAGGGCTGTGCCATCAGCCCATCCTAAGACAGTGCATGTAGCATCTTAGGCTGACAGGCTGTTACCGCCTATCACAGGCGCGGAAAGTATATTTATTGCGCCCAGTCTATCTCGGTGCGTCCTATATCCGCACGAACACCGATAGTCCCTATCCTTGGCCTTATGTAG
>JAGXSS010000057.1 GCA_018334055.1 Peptococcaceae bacterium | reverse complement strand
ACATGGGCGGTGTTAATGGTGATACCGCGGGCCTTTTCTTCCGGGGCCTTGTCAATTTGATCGTAGGCCACTTTCGCGGCTCCGCCTGTGGTCGCAATTACAGAGGTGAGGGCTGCGGTCAGGGTAGTCTTACCATGGTCAATATGACCAATCGTCCCTACGTTTACATGTGGCTTGTTGCGCTCAAACTTCTTCTTTGCCATCTTCGTAACCTCCCAACTAACGTTTCAAAATAGCTTCGCTGACTGACTTTGGAACCTCTTCGTAAGCGGCAAATTCCATGGTGTAGTTACCACGGCCCTGGGTCCGCGAGCGCAGGTCAGTAGCATAGCCAAACATTTCGGCCAGAGGCACCGCTCCCCGCACTATTTGCGCACCGCTACGCGCTTCGATACCCTCGATGCGACCGCGGCGCGAGGTAATGTCACCCAAGACATCCCCCATATACTCTTCACCAACCACCACTTCAACCTTCATGACCGGCTCGAGCAGCACTGGATTAGACTTGGCCATGGCGCTCTTAAAGGACATCGAGGCGGCAATCTTAAAGGCCATTTCCGAAGAGTCGACATCATGGTAGCTGCCGTCGTAGAGTGTCGCCTTGAGGTCCACCACCGGATAGCCGGCCAAAATACCGCTCTGCAGCGCTTCTTCGATGCCGTCGTTGATGGCGTTCCAGTACTCTCTGGGGACCGACCCACCCACAACCTTGCTCTCAAACTGGTAGCCGGAGGCGGGGGGCAGGGGTTCAAACTCCACCCACACATGGCCAAATTGGCCGCGACCACCGCTTTGCCGCACAAAACGCCCCTCGGAGCGCACCGTGTTGCGGAAGGCCTCCCGATAAGCAACCTGCGGCCTGCCGACGGTACAACCCACCTTGAACTCGCGCTTCAATCTGTCCACAATGATGTCTAGGTGCAGTTCGCCCATGCCATGAATGATGGTTTGTCCGGTCTCGGCATCGGTGTTCATGCGGAAGGTCGGGTCTTCTTCGGCCAGACGCATGAGGGCGGCCCCTAGCTTGTCTTGATCAGCCTTGGTGTTCGGCTCGATGCTCTGCGCAATCACCGGCTGGGGGAACTTAATCGACTCTAAGATGAGTTGGTGGGCATCGTCACAGAGAGTATCACCGGTCGTCGTGTCCTTGAGCCCTACCACGGCGGCGATATCGCCGGCGAATACTTCGCTGATTTCCTCGCGGTGGTTAGCATGCATCCTGAGCACTCTACCCACTCTCTCGCGCTTACCCTTGGTGGAGTTGTAGACATAGCTGCCCGCGGCGAGCCTTCCCGAGTAGACCCTAAAGTAAGCGAGTTTGCCCACATAGGGGTCAGAGACAATCTTAAAGGCTAAAGCCGAAAAAGGAGCGGTGTCACTTACTTCCCGGGTAACCTCTTCTTCCGTGCGCGGGACAATGCCGACTACCGGAGGCAAATCAAGCGGCGAGGGCAGATAGTCCACTACGGCATCGAGCAGGTGTTGTACGCCCTTGTTGCGATAACTAGAGCCGACCAGCACCGGAATGATGGCGCCGGAGAGCACAGCTTTCCGTAGGGACGCTTGCACCTCAGCGGGGGTTATTTCTTCGCCCTCTAGATAACGGAGCATAAACTCCTCATCGTGCAAGGCGACGTTCTCGACTAGCTCATGGCGAGCCGCTCGAACTGCCCCGAGCATGTCCGCAGGCACTTCCCGCTCTTCTACTTCTTTGCCTTCGTCATCTAGATAGATGATAGCCACCTCGCGGACGAGGTCGACCATGCCCTTAAAGGTATCTTCGGTGCCGATGGGCAGCTGGATGGGAATGGCTGTCGCCCCTAGCCTCTCCTTCATCATAGACACTACCCGTTCAAAATTGGCCCCGAGGGTGTCCATTTTGTTCACATAAGCTATGCGCGGCACGCGATACTTATCAGCCTGCCTCCAGACCGTTTCGGACTGGGGTTCTACGCCGCCCTTGGCGCAAAACACGGCCACGGCCCCATCTAGAATGCGCAGACTGCGCTCAACCTCGACTGTAAAGTCCACGTGCCCGGGCGTATCGATAATATTGACTTGAAAACCGCGCCATCGACAGGTGGTGGCCGCCGAGGTGATGGTGATTCCTCGTTCCTGCTCTTGGATCATCCAGTCCATCGTCGCGGCGCCTTCGTGTACTTCCCCGAGCTTGTGAGTTCTGCCGGTATAAAACAAAATGCGCTCTGTCGTCGTTGTCTTGCCAGCATCAATGTGCGCCATTATGCCAATGTTCCTGATATTAGCCAATGTAATCTCTCTCGGCATGACAGTCCCTCCCTTCTGACGCAATGTTAATTAACTTCTTTTTACCAACGGTAATGCGCAAATGCCTTGTTAGCCTCGGCCATCTTATGCGTATCCTCACGCTTTTTAATGGCCGCACCCATACCCTGGGCCGCGTCAAAAATTTCTCCGGCAAGGCGCTCTTCCATAGTCTTTTCCCCTCTCGCCCGAGAATATTGGACCACCCACCGGATGGACAACATCTTCTGGCGCTCAGGAGCAACTTCAACCGGCACTTGGTAGGTAGCACCACCCACACGGCACGGTTTGACCTCGACTAGGGGCGAGACGTTCTTGATTGCGGCTTCGAAGACTTCCATGGCGGGCTTACCGGTCTTCTCGCGTACCCGCTCCATGGCATCATAGAAGATACCTTGGGCGATGCCACGCTTGCCATCATACATCAGTTTGTTAATGAAGCGAGTGACGAACTTGCTATTGTAAATCGGATCAGGCAAGACATCACGCTTCGGAACCGGACCTTTTCTTGGCATATTTTTTCCCTCCTTCACAACAATGTGTTACTCGCTTGCTAAGCATTAGCAAGCGCAGGGCGACTATTTCTTACCACCCTTAGCTTTGGCCTGAACGGCCTGTTTGCCACGCTTGGCGCCATACTTAGAGCGTCCCTGACCGCGGTTTTGTACTCCGCCGGCGTCAAGAGTGCCGCGCACGATGTGGTAACGCACACCGGGCAGGTCTTTCACGCGACCGCCACGCACTAGGACTGAGGAATGCTCCTGCAAGTTGTGACCAATGCCTGGAATATAGGCAGTGACCTCAAGACCATTGGTGAGACGAACTCTGGCGATTTTGCGAATGGCAGAGTTTGGTTTCTTGGGGTTCATGGTCTTTACTTGGACACAGACGCCGCGCCTCTGCGGACAACTCTGCAAATGAGCAGACTTCGACTTCTTTTCTAGCACTTGACGACCTTGGCGCACTAATTGACTGATTGTGGGCATACATGCACCTCCTTCCATTATGGTTGAGCAATAGGGCATAAGTCCCCTGCCGCATCACACGGCAGGGTCCTGTTACCAACGATAGCATCGAAACGACACACTAAATGATTATACGCCCTGCTACTATCTGTGTCAACCGAAAATCTAGCGCCCCTCTTAGGTCGCTGCCTTTTCGCCACCATCCCCATGTTCTTGGTTGGCCACCACTATATTGATGTTGCGATAGCGGCTCATGCCGGTACCGGCGGGGATGAGTTTGCCGATGATGACGTTTTCTTTGAGACCAAGCAAGGGGTCAATTTTGCCCTTGATGGCGGCATCGGTCAGCACCTTGGTAGTCTCCTGGAAAGAAGCCGCCGACAAAAAGGAATCCGTGGCGAGTGAGGCCTTGGTAATGCCGAGGAGCACCGGCCTGGCCACCGCAGGATCGCCGCCTTCCATGAGGATGCGGGTGTTTGCCTCTTCAAAATCGAAGACATCAATGAGGCCGCCCGGCAGGAGAAGGGTATCGCCGGAGTCTTCAATTTTGACCTTGCGCAAGATTTGCCGCACTATCACTTCGACATGCTTGTCGTTTATTTCGACGCCCTGCGTGCGATAGACTTTTTGCACTTCCTTGAGGATATACCCCTGCACAGCGCGCATTCCCTTAATTGCCAGTAGGTCGGAGGGATTGATTGGCCCATCGGTCAACTCATAGCCCGACTCCACCCATGCGCCCTCCTGAACCCGCAAACGCGAGCCATAGGGGATGGGGTAGCTCTTTATCTCGCCTTCAAGACCGCGGATTTCGATCTCACGGCTCTTCTTTGTTTCTACGAAGCGCACCGTGCCATCTATTTCGCTGATAATGGCTTGCCCCTTCGGACGCCTCGCCTCGAACAGCTCCTCAACGCGGGGCAGACCCTGGGTAATATCATCAGTGCCGGCGACGCCACCGGTATGGAAGGTGCGCATGGTCAACTGCGTGCCCGGCTCACCGATAGACTGCGCGGCAATGATACCGATGGCCTCGCCAATCTCCACCATGCCGCCGGTAGCCAAGTTGCGCCCATAGCATTTGATGCAAATGCCATAGCGACTCTTGCAAGTCAAGACGCTCCGAATGTGCACCTGCTTGATGAGTCCCTCGGTGAGCGCTTGACCGGCGCGCACCGCTTCACCGCGTTGAACGAGAACCCTTTGTTCAGGCGTGGACCGGAAAACCGTGTACTGAGTCCCATCCTTGGCGGTGATGCTCAGTGTGTCGTCATCGATAGTCGCCACCGTACCGGCCTGAACCGCCACGGCCACGCCATAACTTACAATTTCTGCTGCGTCGTCGTCATCGATGAGTTCGCCCTCCCGCACGATGATCGGAGGCTCCGCCACAAAAGTTCCCGTCACAGGGTGACGATGGGGCACGGCCTCTACGTCAGCCACCGCCATCCTACCGATGATACGGTCGGCAAGGTTCACAATGGTTTGTTTGCCGTCCTTGATGGCATCCACTACAATCCCCATGGTGGTGCCACAATCTGCCTCGCGGACAATGACATCTTGGGCTACATCCACGAGGCGTCGAGTCAGGTAGCCCGAATCCGCAGTGCGGATGGCGGTGTCGGCCGAACCTTTGCGCGCGCCATGGGTGGAGGTGAAGTACTCAATAACCGTGAGCCCTTCGCGGAAATTAGATTTAACCGGCAGTTCGATAATGCGCCCGAGCGGGTCGCTCATCAAGCCGCGCATGCCTCCGAGCTGGGTGATTTGACTCATATTGCCGCGTGCCCCAGAATCAACCATCATGAACATCGGGTTGAAGGTGGGCATCGCCTCGAGCAGTGCTTTTTGCACCTTGCCTGAGGTTTCACTCCAAATGGCGATAACGCTCTGGTATTTTTCGTCAGCACTCATGATGCCGCGATTAAATGCCCGCTCGATCTTCGCCACTTGCTCTTCGGCTTGAAGCACGATTTCTTTCTTTTGGGGTGGAATGACCACGTCCGAGATGGCGATGCTTATACCTGACTTCGTGGCATATTCAAACCCCAGTACTTTAATCTTATCTAGGACATCGGTCGTCACCGCATTGCCATGCTTGCGGTAGCATCTATCAACGATGTTGCGCATCACCTTTAGAGTGACGAGGTCGCTCATCTCAAGGTCGCAGGCCCGGTTCGGGTCGCGGCGGTCGACAAAGCCTAGGTCTTGCGGAATGGCCTCATTAAACATGATGCGGCCGATGGTGGCGTCTATTCTCAGGCGAACTGCGGTGCCGTCAAGGGCCTGGAGTTTGCGACGCACCTTGATGGGGGCATTGATGGCAATGACGCCTTCTTGGTAGGCCATAAGGGCTTCCTCGTCGCCGGCAAAGACTTTGCCCGCACCTTTGGCATCGGGGTCAAGACTCGTCAGGTAGTAACAGCCTAGGACCATGTCCTTCGTCGGGGTGACGACGGGTTTGCCGTCCTTGGGATTTAAGAGATTGTTAGATGATAAGAGCAACAAGCGGGCCTCAGCTTGCGCCTCCGCCGACAGCGGCACATGCACCGCCATCTGGTCGCCATCGAAGTCAGCATTGTAGGCGGCGCAGACCAGCGGATGCAGCTTAATGGCGCGCCCCTCAACAAGGACAGGCTCAAAAGCTTGAATACCCAGGCGGTGCAAGGTCGGAGCGCGATTAAGGAGCACGGGGTGGTCTTCGATAACTTCTTCTAGGACATCCCAGACCTCTTCGCTGACCCTCTCGACTTTGCGCTTGGCACTCTTGATGTTTTGGGCAAAGCCCTCAGCCACGAGCTGCTTCATGACAAATGGCTTAAAGAGCTCAAGCGCCATTTCTTTAGGCAGACCGCACTCGTAGAGTTTAAGCTCGGGGCCGGCGACAATGACCGAGCGTCCGGAGTAGTCCACGCGCTTGCCCAAGAGGTTCTGCCGAAAACGTCCCTGCTTGCCCTTGAGCATATCACTGAGCGACTTTAAGGGACGATTGCCGGGTCCGGTCACCGGCCTGCCGCGGCGGCCGTTGTCGATTAACGCATCCACCGCTTCTTGCAGCATGCGCTTTTCATTGCGCACGATGATGTCGGGGGCGCCGAGCTCTAAGAGCCGCTTCAATCGATTGTTCCTATTGATGACCCGCCGGTACAGATCGTTTAAGTCGCAGGTGGCAAATCGTCCGCCATCTAGTTGCACCATGGGGCGTAAATCCGGCGGAATGACCGGCACGACGTCAAAGATCATCCACTCCGGCCTGTTACCGGATTTGCGAAAAGCCTCGGTGACTTCAAGGCGCCGGATGGCTCGGATGCGCCTTTGCCCGGTGGCTTCTAGCAGTTCCGCCCTTAACTCGCGCGACATGGCTTCTAAATCGATGCTCGTCAGGAGCTCCCGAATGGCCTCGGCACCCATGCCGGCGCGAAAAGAGTTTCCATAGCGCTCACGAGATTCGCGATACTCGCTCTCGGTCAAGATCTGCTGGTCACTTAACGCAGTCTCCCCTTTTTCGAGCACCACATAGGATGCAAAGTAGAGGACCTTCTCGAGGAGGCGCGGCGACATATCGAGGATGAGACCCATGCGACTGGGTATGCCCTTGAAGTACCAGATATGCGATACCGGAGCCGCCAGCTCTATATGCCCCATGCGCTCGCGGCGCACCTTGCTGCGAGTTACTTCGACGCCACAGCGATCACAAATAATGCCCTTGTAACGCACGCGCTTGTACTTGCCACAATTGCATTCCCAATCCTTGGTCGGACCAAAGATTTTCTCGCAGAATAGCCCCTCCCTTTCGGGCTTAAGGGTGCGATAGTTGATGGTCTCAGGCTTCTTAACTTCACCCTTAGACCATTCTCTGATCTGATTGGGCGACGCCAGACTAATGCTTATGGAATCAAACTCGTTCACATCCAGCAAAATGGTCGCTCCCTTCCCGTAAATTTGCAGAAAGTACAGATGGTCGTCCCCTAAGAACGCTTCTTAGTTTTTGGAGCACTGACCGGAGGGGCACTCTTGGCAAAGGGTGCTAATTTTTTGCGCAACAGTGTCGCTAGGTCCTCCTCGTCGTCGTCGTCGTCAATCTCCACTTCTGCGAATGCTTTCTCAGGCACCAAAATGACCTCCGCGTCCTCTATCTCTTCTACCTCTACTTGCTGTCCATCCGACAATGCCTTGATGCTCAAATCGATATCTATGATGTCCTCGTCCTCCTCCGGTATGTCAAGAGCTACTTCCTTGGCGGGAACAGCGACTGCGGGCAGAGCGCGACGGCGTCTGACCTCGACATAGTCTTCGTCGCCCTCTATATTTAGCTTCAATTCACGTACAGTCTCGTTGATATCATCGTCTAAATCACGCATTTCAATCTCTTGTTTGTCTTTGTTGAGAACCTTGACATTCATGCCCAGGCTCTGCAACTCCTTAATAAGCACTTTGAAAGACTCAGGCACGCCCGGCTCGGGAATGTTCTCGCCCTTGACAATGGCCTCATAGGTCTTCACCCTACCCACCACATCGTCAGATTTAACGGTGAGCAGTTCTTGCAAGGTGTAGGCGGCCCCGTATGCTTCGAGCGCCCAGACCTCCATTTCACCAAAGCGCTGGCCACCAAATTGGGCCTTGCCGCCCAGTGGTTGCTGGGTCACCAGACTGTAGGGACCGGTGGAACGAGCATGAATTTTATCGTCCACCAAGTGGAAGAGCTTGAGCATATAAACATACCCAACCGCCACGGGGTTATCAAACGGCTCGCCCGTGCGCCCGTCATACACTGTGGTCTTGCCATCTTTCCTAAGCCCCGCCTTCTGCAAGAGCTCCTCGATATTATGCTCCTTCGCCCCATCAAAGACAGGAGTGGCGCAGTGCAGACCGAGAGCTTTAGCGGCCATGCCGAGGTGCATCTCCAGCGCTTGCCCGATATTCATGCGGCTTGGTACCCCAAGTGGGTTGAGAACGATATCCACCGCGCGGCCATCCGGCAAGAAGGGCATATCTTCGTCCGGCAAGATGCGCGAGATGACGCCCTTATTGCCATGGCGCCCGGCCATTTTGTCACCCTCGGAAATCTTGCGTTTCTGAGCAACATAGACGCGCACCAACATATTTACTCCCGGGGCCAGTTCGTCCTTGTTGTCACGCGAAAACACTTTTACATCTACCACGCGCCCCGATTCCCCATGGGGAACGCGGGCTGAGGTGTCGCGCACTTCGCGGGCCTTCTCGCCGAAAATAGCGCGGAGCAGGCGTTCCTCGGCGGTAAGCTCGGTTTCGCCCTTGGGGGTAACCTTGCCCACTAAGATATCTCCCGTGCGCACCTCGGCGCCAATGCGCACAATGCCACGCTCATCTAAATCTCGCACCATGTCCTCACCGACATTGGGAATATCGGCAGTAATTTCCTCCGGGCCAAGCTTGGTGTCGCGAGCCTCGGCTTCATACTCCTCGATGTGGATAGAGGTGAAGACATCCTCGCGCACGACGCGCTCGCTGATCAAAATAGCATCCTCAAAGTTGTAACCGCCCCAGGGCATGACCGCACAGAGGATATTGCGCCCGAGGGCTATCTCTCCCATGTCTGTCGCGGGGCCATCGGCAATGGGTTCACCCACGTGCAGGACCTGTCCTTTTTTGACAATGGGCTTTTGACTGATGCAGGTGCCCTGGTTAGAGCGCACAAATTTCATCAATTTGTAGGTGTCGATGCTGCCGTCATCGGCCTCTACCGCCACGCTTTTGGCCGAAACCCGGGCCACCGTACCGCCCCGGCGCGCCAGAATCACCGAGCCCGAGTCAATGGCGGCCTTAAACTCCATGCCGGTGCCGACTAAGGGCGCTTCCGGCCGTAGGAGTGGCACTGCCTGTTTCATCATATTGGCACCCATGAGCGCACGACCCGCTTCATCATGCTCTAAGAAGGGAATGAGAATAGTCGGTACGCTAAACACTTGCTTGGGAGAGACGTCCATATAATCCACCTCGGCGATCGGCACAACCCTAATTTGCGTGCGATGGCGAACCGTGGTGCGCTCATGGACAAAGCGCGACGCCCCTGTTTTGAACTCATCTGCCGGCTCAATTTCGGCATTGGCCTGGGCTATGACAAACTCATCCTCCTCATCGGCGGTGAGGTAATCTAATTCTGCCGTGACAAAGGTCTTGTTCCCGACCGTCTTCACCGTGCGATAAGGGGTCTCGATAAAACCATACTTATTGACCCGCGCAAATGTCGAGAGATTGCCTATTAGACCGACGTTCGGTCCCTCCGGTGTTTCGATGGGGCAAATGCGGCCATAGTGAGAGAAGTGCACGTCGCGCACTTCCACTCCGGCGCGCTCCCGGCTCAAACCACCAGGTCCCAGCGCGCTGAGGCGCCGTTTATGCGCGAGCTCCGCTAGGGGGTTGGTCTGGTCCATGAATTGCGAAAGCTGGCTGGACCCAAAAAATTCCTTAATCGAGGCCACTACGGGGCGGATATTAATCAGCGCTTGGGGGGTGATGACGTCGACATCTTGAATGGTCATCCGCTCCTTGACCACTCGCTCCATGCGGGAGAGGCCGATGCGGAAGGCGTTCTGTAAGAGTTCCCCCACCGAGCGCAAGCGGCGGTTGCCGAGATGATCAATATCGTCGACCTTGCCCAACCCTTCAAGTAAGCACAATAGGTAGTTGACGGCACTGTAGACATCGTCGCGGGTGAGATGTTTTTCCTTGGGCAAGGTGTAGCGGCGCGTCAGCACAATTTCTTTGGCCTGACGCCGTTCCTCGATGCTCACAAAAAGATCAGCCAGAGCGCCGTCCTCGATGGCCCTAGTAAGAACACTGATTTCGGCGTCTTCGAGCACGGTAGCAGCTGCGAATAGAACGCGACCGTCAGTCGCCACGACCGGGGCGGCGAGGCGCTTGCCGCGCACAAGTTGCTCCCAGTCGACACAACGCAGGCCATTGCCCATGATGAGCACTAGCGACCGCGCTTCAGCCTCAAGAGTCGCTCTTTCTACCAGCAACTCGTTTACGCCCGCCTGCTCGAGCCGTTCGGCAATTTCTCGGGAGATTTTCTGCCCTTTTTCTACGAGCACTTCACCTGCGGCAACCAGCACCTCGCCCCTGGGCAGATGCCCACGGGAAAGAGACTCTGTCTCGGGCTGGTACAGAGTTTCTTTGGCGATAATGGTCTCTCCGGCTTCACGGTTGATGATGCGCCGACGCAGAGAGAGCTTCTTATTAAGTTTGTAACGGCCGACATGCGCCAGGTCGTAACGGCGCGGGTCAAAAAAGAGGGAATTCAAGAGCGACTTAGCACTGTCCACGGTAGGCGGCTCACCGGGGCGTAGCCGCTTATAAATCTCAAGCAGGCCCTCTTGCATGTTCTCGGTGCTGTCGCGATCAAAAGTAGGGGTCAAACGTGCTTGTTCGCCAAACTTAGCGAGAATCTCGTGCTTTTGCCCGCAACCGAGAGCCCTAAGCAAAACCGTCACCGGTATTTTGCGCGTGCGGTCGACCCTCGCCCAGACCACGTCATTAGTATCGGTCTCCATTTCCAGCCAAGCACCGCGATTGGGGATAAGGGTAGAGGTGTAAACCTTGTGCCCCAAGTTGTCGAGAGCGTCATGGTAGTATGCTCCGGGGGAGCGCACCAATTGGCTGACCACAACACGCTCCGCACCATTATAGACAATGGTGCCATTCTCAGTCATGAGCGGAAAATCTCCCATGAAGACTTCCTGCTCCTTAACCTCGCCCGTCTCTTTATTCACCAGTCGCACTTTGACCCGGAGCGGTGCCGAATAGGTCGAATCCTTCTCCTTGGCCTCATCGATAGTGTACTTGGGTTCACCAAACTGATGCTCGAGAAACTCAAGCACCAGGTTGCCGGTGAAATCTTGAATAGGGGAAATGTCCCGAAACGTTTCCGCTAATCCTTCGTTGACAAACCAATCAAAAGACTGCTTCTGGATTTCAATGAGGTTCGGCACCTGCAAGACCTCATTGATGTGGCCAAAACGGAGGCGTTTGCGTTTGCATTCCGCTATGGGTTTAACCATCAATGCTTCACCCCTAACGAGTATTCCTTGCGCTTAGCAAGCCCAAAAACCAAAAAGGGTACAAAACCCCCTTGGTTATGCTACCAAGCTATTCTATCCGCTTAGAGACCTGTTATACCTAATTTTGGTGTAAACATCGTCTCTTCGTGACAATATAAAATGCTATCATAACGGACCACCTGGCGTCAAGGATAAAAAAACTCGCCGTAGCGAGTTTTTTTATGGCGACGAACTACTTTACTTCTACGCCGGCACCGGCTTCAGCCAACTTAGCTTTAATCTTAGCGGCTTCTTCCTTGCTGACCTTTTCCTTCACAGGCTTTGGTGCTCCGTCAACCAATGCCTTGGCCTCAACAAGACCAAGTCCGGTTACCTCACGCACTACCTTAATTACGTTGATCTTCTTCTCACCGGCAGAGGTGAGAATAACGTCGAACTCGGTCTGCTCTTCTACGGGCTCAGCGACAGCAGCTACACCAGCGGCTGGGGCGGCCATAGCCATAGGAGCGGCGGCTGTAACGCCAAACTCTGTTTCCAGAGCCTTTACCAATTCAGATAGCTCGAGAACGGTCATGTTCTTAATTAGCTCGATAATTTGTGCTTTACTCATCAATTTCACCTCCTTAAAAGGCATAGCCAAATCTTCTATTGGGCTTCCCTTTGTTGGCGAACCGCATCCACGGCGTAGGCCAATTTCCGGAGAGGACCATGCAGTACATTAACCAAGCCAGCCAAAGGAGCTTGGATCGTACCAACGACGCGCCCGAGCATAATATCGCGCGGAGGCAATTCCGCAAGTACGATAACGCCATTGGCATCAATGGCCTTGCCACCGAGGATACCGCCCTTGATCTCGAGCAATTTGTTGGCCTTAATCCAGGCCGTTAACACCTTAGCCGGCGCCACCGGATCGTTGCAGAGCGCGATAGCCGTAGGACCTTCTAAGTAGCCGGCGAGACCGACAATCCCCGCTTCGTCTGCGGCACGCTTCAGGAGAGTATTCTTGACCACACGGTACTCAATGCCCGCTTTACGCAGCTTAGCTCTGAGGTCAGTGTCCTTGATGACGCTGATACCGCGGTAGTTGGTGAGGACTGCCCCCTTGCTCCGTTGCAGCACCTCGACTAACTCCTGTACTACTAGTTGTTTTTCATCACGAGTGCCCATTATTTCACACCTCCTTTGGAGGATACTCCAACAAAAAACATGCCTTCCCGCAGAGGAAAGGCATGCCCAATAAACATGAGCAGACTTTACCTCGGTAGGCCGCTTGCGCGTTTAAGCATTGCACCTACTGTCTACGGCGATTAACATTGCGATTGTAGCACGCTGGTGAAGAGCTGTCAACTGGTCTGCACCACCTATTGAGCGGCGCTATCTCCGGTTGAGGCCTTGAGGGCATTGACGCGTACCCCTGGTCCCATCGTGGTAGAAACAGTCACCGTGCGCACATAGATGCCCTTGGCTGCGCTCGGCTTGGCCTTCATAAGGGCTTCCATCAAAGCGGAGAAGTTGCCAAGGAGCTTTTCGGCCGCGAAAGATACCTTGCCCAGTGGGGCGTGCACGATACCGGCCTTGTCAACCCGGTACTCAATTTTACCCGCCTTGACCTCTTGGATGGCCTTAGACACATCGAAGGTCACGGTGCCTACTTTTGGATTGGGCATGAGACCCTTAGGACCGAGGATTCTACCCAGGCGACCTACCTGCCCCATGATGTCCGGGGTGGCGATGGCTACGTCAAAATCGACCCAGCCTTCATTTTGAATTTTGGCGATCAGGTCCTCGGCGCCGACAAAGTCTGCCCCGGCCTGTTCGGCCTCTCTAGCCTTATCTCCCTTGGCGAACACGATGACCCTGACCGTCTTGCCGGTACCATGCGGTAGCACGACCGCGCCACGCACTTGCTGGTCAGCATGTTTGGGGTTAACGCCCAGACGCACGGCGACTTCGACACTCTCGTCGAACTTCGCGGTGGCCGTCTTCTTGGCGAGCTCCAGCGCCTGAGCGGGCTCATAGTAGAAATTACGGTCTACTAGTTTGGCCGCCTCTAAATACTTCTTGCCTTTTTTGGCCATTGTTCGCACCTCCAGTGGTAGTAGCGGGAATAACCCTCCCACGCGGGTAATTTAGTCGACTACTTCGATGCCCATGCTACGGGCAGTGCCCATAATCATGCGCATAGCCGACTCGACAGAAGCGGCATTGAGATCGGGCATTTTTTGCACGGCAATCTCTTGCACCTTGGCCCGACTCACTTTGCCAACCTTCTTTTTGTTGGGCTCGCCGGAACCGGATTCAACTCCGATGGCCTTCTTTAAGAGGATGGCGGCGGGGGGAGTCTTCAATATAAATGTAAAAGACCTATCTTGATAGACAGAGACCTCTACCGGAATAATGAATCCCACCTGCGATGCGGTGCGTTCGTTAAATTCTTTGACAAAGCCCATAATATTAATGCCAGCTTGACCCAGGGCAGGTCCAACCGGTGGAGCGGGCGTTGCTTTGCCACCGGGAATTTGTAGTTTGACAACTTTAACAAGTTTCTTAGCCAACTAGATCCACCTCCCTTTCCCTAAAACGGTACTATAATTTCTGAACTTGGGTAAAGTTCAGTTCCACAGGTGTTTCGCGATTAAACAATGTCACCCATACTTTGAGCTTCTGTTTGTCGGCCATGATCTCTTCGACCTTGCCCACCAAACCTTGGAATGGGCCATCGACGATGCGCACCGACTCTCCTTCGGCAAAGTCAACGCGAATGCGCGGCTCCTCCACACCCATAGAGCGCAAGATAGCCTTGATCTCGCTGTCTTCCAGAGGAATAGGGCGGGTGCCCGTACCAACGAAGCCAGTGACGCCAGGGGTGTTGCGCACTACGTACCAAGAGTCATCAGTGACCACCATTTCAACGATAACATACCCGGGGAAGACTTTCTTCTTGACGAGTTTCTTCTTGCCATCGCGGCCAGTTTCCAGCTCATCCTCCATAGGCACTAAAACACGGAAAATCTTGTCCTCCATTTCCATGGATTGGACGCGCTTTTCCAAGTTGGTTTTCACTTTGTTTTCGTACCCTGAATAAGTGTGCACTACGAACCATTTCTTTTCCATTAGCTAAATACCCAACAACCGCCTGATTATAACCCCGAAGGCTGCATCAGTTAAGGCCGTTAAGGCTGCCACAAAAAAGACGGCAAACACAACCACGATCGTGTAGTTGATCGTCTGCCTTTTTGAAGGCCAAGCCACTTTGCGCATTTCTTGGCGAACCTCGCGCAAGAATTTAGAGAGCTGAAGATATTTTTCCCGCAAGAATTGTACAAACTTCACACTATCACCTACTTAGTTTCGCGGTGAGCAGTATGAGCTTTGCAGAAACTGCAGTACTTCTTCATTTCTAAGCGCTCAGTGTTGGACTTCTTATTCTTAGTAGTACGGTAGTTGCGTTGCTTACATTCGCCGCAGGCTAACGTAATACCTATGCGCATAAGTTCCACCTCCCTGTAAATTGCCCGCTCTAAAAGACGGCTTACCTTGTAAAGCTATCATATGACTAATGGCCTGTCAAGAAAAAACAAGGCATTGCGTAGGGGCACGGCAACCGTGCCCCTACGATAACTCGCTTCGCTTGGACCGGCTCTAGAGCAACACTTCGGTAACTACGCCGGCGCCCACGGTGCGGCCGCCTTCACGAATGGCGAAGCGGACGCCGGGCTCCATGGCGATGGGGGTGATGAGCTCTACCGTCATGGTGATTTTGTCCCCGGGCATGACCATCTCGACTCCCTCGGGTAGGTTGAGTACGCCGGTGACGTCGGTGGTGCGGAAGTAAAACTGGGGACGATACCCGTCAAAGAAGGGCTTGTGACGGCCGCCTTCTTCTTGGGAGAG
>JAGXSS010000056.1 GCA_018334055.1 Peptococcaceae bacterium | reverse complement strand
TTCTACATCATCGCCCAAAACCTTCCTGCGATACTTAGGACACCAGACCACATGGTACTTGCAAGAGTACACAACCTTGTTGTTCGACTTGAATTTAGTGTTCACATATGTATTATGCTACATATTTCCATATTATACAATCAAAAGATTTAAACCTATTGAAAAACATCGAGTTTTCCAATAGGTTGTGCCTTATATCCCCATAGCTGAAGCAAGGGGCTTTACGGCACTTTCGGTAAAGAAGCATGTACTCCCGTGAAGAATATCACTTTCTACGGCATTCATCAACCCCAAAGTTTAGGGCTTACGTGAAAAAGAACCCTAGAATAGAGCCATTAAACAGAAAATTGTTCTAAGGACGCCCGTATCCGCAAGAACATCTGCTCAGCTGTCAGACCATAATGCCCCAAGAGCTCTAGCGGCTCGCCCGATTGCCCGAAGCGGTCATCGACGCCGATGAGAAGCACCGGTGGGCGGGCGGAGTGCAGAGCTAAATGCTCGAGACAGGCACTGCCCAAGCCCCCTGCTTTCTGATGTTCTTCAATTGTAACCAGCAGCTTACACTCTGCGGCCACTCGATCGAGCATGGCGGTGTCGAGAGGTTTAATACTGCTCATGTTGATGACCGAAGCAGAAACACCTTGCTCTCGCAGGGCCTCTGCCGTCTTCATGGCCTCGCTCACCATCACGCCGCAAGCGATAAGGGCGACGTCGCCAGCCTCGCCAAAGCGCATGGCCTGACCGGGCACAAAATTGTACCCCGGAGGCGAAACGGCAGGTACCGGCTGCCGGCCTAGGCGCACGTAGACCGGTCCCTCCTCCTTGGCGGCAGCAATAATCATCTGGTAGGCTTCCTCGCCATCGGCAGGCACCCACACCTGCATATGCGGCAGCACGCGCATCAAGGCAATGTCCTCCAGGGATTGGTGTGACCCTCCGTCGGGGCCGACAGTGAGCCCGGCATGGGTGGCGGCGATGACTACCGGCAAATGAGGGTAGGCCACGCTATTTCTCACCTGGTCGTAGGCACGGCCGGTGGCAAAAATGGCGAAGGTGCTGGCAAAGGGCTTAAGCCCCGCGAGGGCAAAACCACAGGCGGTGCCGATGAGGTCGGCCTCACTGATGCCGATGTTGAAGAAACGAGCGGGATACTTGGCGGCAAAGACGGCCGTCTTGGTCGATTTCGATAAGTCGGCATCGAGGACCACGACCTCGGGATTGTGCTCTCCCAAGTATAGCAGTGCCCGTCCATAGGCATCCCGGGTGGCCTCTAGCTTACCTGCCATTGTCCTCACCCCCACTTTTCTCTAGATATTCTTTACACTGCTCTTTGGAAGGGGCTTTGCCATGCCAATCGGCCACATGCTCCATGTAGGAGACGCCCTTGCCCTTGACGGTACGGGCGATGATTACTAAAGGGCGTTCGTCCCGCTCGGTGTGAAAACCTCGGTAAAGGTCGTGGTACGAATGACCATCCACAGTGACCGTCTGCCAACCAAAGGCTTGCCACTTCTCAGCCAGCGGCTGTAACGACTTGACATCGGCCGTCAGGCCATCAATCTGCAGACCATTATTGTCGATGACGGCGGTGAGGTTGTTCAGTCTGTAGTGCGCCGCAGTGAGGGCGGCCTCCCAAACCTGGCCTTCCTGCAATTCGCCATCGCCCAAAATGACAAAGACGCGGTTTTCCTTCCTCTGCAATCGCAAGCCAAGCGCCAAACCATTGGCGATGGAAAGCCCCTGCCCCAAGGAGCCGGTAGACATTTCGACCCCGGGCAGCTTGCGCATGTCGGGATGCCCCTGCAGGCGAGAGCCAAGCTTTCTTAAAGTCCGCACCTCGCTGATGGGCAGGTACCCCTTACAGGCAAGGGCGGCATAGAGCACCGGCGCGGCATGGCCCTTCGAAAGAATGATGCGGTCTCGCTCCGGCCAGAGGGGGTCGCTCTCATGCAAGTTGGCCTCGTAAAAATAAAGATAGGACATCACCTCGGCGAGCGAGAGCGAACCACCGGGGTGTCCTGAGCCCGCCTCGGCAATGCTCTCCATAATCAAGCAACGCATTTCTTGGGCCTTTTCTTTAAGCAAAATAGTGTTCATGGTTTTTCCTTCCTCTCTTGCCGCCGGCAAAGTTCCCCGATCACTGCCACCATAAACTTGGGCAGAGTGAGCATCCGCTTGTAACGCCACGGTTCTTTATATAAGCGGTAAGCCCATTCGAACCCCGTCCTCTGTAAGAACAGGGGCGCGCGCACCGCATGCCCCGCTAAAACGTCAAAACTGCCACCCACCTGCAGGGCTGCACAGCTCAAGGCCTCCTTATGCTCGGCCAGCCAAAAATCCCCGCGCAGTCCCAGCGCCGCCACCAGCATATCCGGTGCACAAGCGTTAATTTCGCTGATGACGGCCCGCGATTCGCCGTCCGCAAAGTAGCCATGCCTAGTGCCGACGATGTTGAGCCCCGGGTACAGAGCCTTAAGTTTGTCGGCTGCTTTTTCGGCCACGCCGCTCTTGCCCCCCAGCAAATAAACCCGCAAACCCAAGTCCGCTGCCCGCCCGGCTAATTCATGGAGCAAATCATAGCCGCTCACTCGCTCCGGCACCGGGTCGCCAAGGAGGCGAGAGGCCAAGACCACGCCCATGCCATCAGCAGTGACCAGCTCTGCGGCGTGCAGTGTGGCCATAAACTCCGGTTGCCGATAGGCGGTATAAATAATTTCCGCATTAGCGGTGACAATTTGCCCGCGCCTCTTGGCAATTAGACTAAGCGCCTCTTCGACAGTCTCGGCCATGGTGCGCGCGGACACTCGTACCCCTAGGATCTGGACTGCTCGGTGCATACGCTACTTCCCCCATTCTAACACTAGGTCGACGGCCCGCGCCGCTCTTTCTACTGCGAGCGGGACTGCTGTTTTGAGGTGTTCTCGATGCTTTGCTCGGTCGGCATAGACATTCGTAACAACTTGGTCGAACTCCGAGGGCGAAAAGTGCTCTCCCCAAGGGGAAACCAAGGCCTTCAGCCCTATACTGGCAAAAAAGGCTAGCACCTTCGGATCATAGGCCAAACCGATGACAGGAGTAAATACCCCGGCCGCTAAAATCGCCGCGTGCAAGCGCATCGCCAAAACCAATTCGGCACCGGCCAGATGTTCACGAAGCTCCCCGAGGCTAGGCCTGGCGAGCACCGTACCCCCCGTTGCCGCCGCAAACTCAGTGGCCATGGCCACATCATCAGGATAGTGCATGACGACAAAGACGTATTCGAGCCCTAATTTCTCCTTGAGCGCGCAGAAAACCTGCAAAAGGGCCGCTTCACGCCGGCCGGCACCTTTGACCGACCGGAGCGCGACCACCACCCGCCCGGGCACAGGCGGGCGCTCGAGAACCGGCAGTAACAGCGCCGGGTCAGCCACCAGCACAGGACGTGCGGCGGACACTAACTTCATAGAACCTTCGTCGCGTACCGTGAAGGCATGGGCAGTGAGCGGCACTATCAGGCGGACTAGAAGTCTGCCCAACCAGGTGCGCAAAGGGCCAACCCCCTGCGCATGGTAGACCACGCGACAGCCCAAGAGGCGGGCGATTAGGGCCCGCGATAGCCAGAAAGGGACGATGCGGCGCTCGCCGTCTTGCAAGAGACTCCCGCCGCCGAGGACGAGTAAGTCACCGCGGTGCAAAGCGCGCGCAAAGTGCAGTAGGCCCCTTAGCCCCCCTATAACCGGCAAAGCTAAGACAGAGTGGGCGTCGGCCGTTTCGGTTGGCCGCCAAGAAAATACGATGGGGTCGGGGTACCCTCTGTCGCGCCACCGCTTCAGTGTGCCGGCGAGAATGGCCTCGTCCCCTAAGTTGCCGGCGCCAACGAAAGCCATGATCAATGCCCGTCTCATAACCCCAGACCTTCCATGCAGTTGATGATGGCATCCACTTTTGCCGACCAAGAATTCTCCTCCGCCACGCGCCGGCGGCGTAAGCCGAGGTCGGTATTTTCGCTCGCTACTTGCTCTAAGGCCTCCACGAAGTTTTCCGGGCTGGTCACTGGGTAGACCAAGGGGCCCCAGCGGGTCAGTTCAGGGATATCCGTCACGAGCACCGGCTTGCCGGCGGCGAAATACTCATATAGTTTAAGGGGGTTGACGCTCAAGGTCAACTCGTTATTCTTAAAAGGGATGAGCGCCACATCAAAATCGGCCAAGATCGCTGGCAGATCATTGTAATCAACAAACCCCGGCATCAGGACATTAGGCGGCAAACTCGGCACCCTTAAGCCGCTTTCAAACGGCCCGGCCACATAAAAAACCCAAGTAGGTGCGAGTGCAGCCGCGCGAGCGATGAGCTCTAAATTAACCCAGGGACCAATCCCCCCGTAAAAACCGGCTACTCGACCCCTCACCCCGGTTGCTCCCGTCTTCCCGGCTGCTGCCGGAGAAAAGTGCCGCATATCTACACCGTTACCCACTAACAAGGTGTCCGAGCGTAACCGCCGACAACGCTCCCACAGCACTTGCGAGGTTGCTAAGACCACACCGGCGCGCACTGTAAGCATCTTCTCGAGTTCTATTACTAAATCCTTCTTCCAAAGGGACGAATACTCACTAAAAGCCGCATGGTCATCCACGCAGTCATAGACAATGGGTGCCCTCCCGGGATAATCAGCCGTGCCGGGCAGGTGAGTGAGGATAATTCCGGGTGGCCACTCTAGGTGTCTGAGTGCCGCCCCCACACTCTGGGCCAGGCACCATTGGTTGACTTGGTTGAGGGCGCGCCAACGGTAGCCCCCCGGCAAAACGGGGGGCGGCGTCAGACAGCCGAGCTGTGCCCCTAAACGCCGCACCTTCCCGAAATGAAGATGTCGGGCGAGCGCGGGCTTTTTCAAGGGCGAAAGCCAAGTAATTGGCGGCTCGACAAAGAGCACCCGGTTGCCCCGTGCGGCGAATTCCCTTGCTAGGTGGTGCGGACGGGCTACAATCCCCTGCCAAGGGATGGCGCTATAGATGACTATGGTCCTAGACATAGAACTGCCAGCCCTGTTCATAATTGACCTCCTACCTCTGAAAATTCCCGATAGAGGGACCCTGGCTCAAAGTGGTCCGTAGCAAAGCGTAGAGGAACGCAGAGGAGGGAAATATTTATATTGTCTTTGCTGCGTCCCACTTAGAGCACACGTTCCCCTGTTCCTACCCCTTCGTCCCTACGTGACTACGCTCCACTCTTTATATAACGCTAAAGTCTTATCGCTCATGGCCTGGGCTGTGCCATGCTGCAAGAACCATTGCTTGCTTCTGGCTGCCCTTAACTTGGCCGCCTCTCTCTCTTGCAGACAGGTGGATATGGCTTCTGCCAAGGCCTGTGGATGGCCCCGCGGCACGAGGAGAGCTGTTTCGCCCGACCACACTACTTCAGGTATACCACCCACCGCTGTCGCCACCATCGGCACTCCTGCGGACAGGGCCTCAAGGAGCACGATGGGCAGACCCTCCATATCCGAAGACATGACAAAGACATCCGCACTGCTCAGGATGGCCCGCGCATCCCGGCGATACCCCGTAAATATCACCCGGCCTTCAATCTTGAGGTGCTTAGCGAGAGCCTCTAGGGATCCGAGTAGCGGTCCTTCCCCGACCAACAGGAGAGTGGCGGCGGGCAGGGCCGTCTGAACAATGGCCATGGCCTGCAGTAAGACATCAAATCGTTTAACGGCGACAAAACGCCCCACTGCGCAGATAATTGGACCCGCTGGCAGTGAGAATTCTTTGGCTAGGGCGATGCCGCTCCCCTCCCAGGGGGTGATGCCGTTGTGAACGACCGCGACTCTGTCTGACCGGACGCCCCTCTTGTTTAAGGAGTGGCCCAAGTCCCGCGAGACGGCAATAAACCGATCGGTGAGCGACCAGGTGAGCCTGTCCACCAGCGAAAACCAGGTGTTGTGCCAGGCCTTGCCATAGTCCAAATCACTGTAACTGTGCACCGTGGTAACCACACACCTGACCCCGGCCAGGCGCGCAGCTAGGCGACCGTAGAGGTTGGCCCGGCCGCCATGGGTGTGAACTATATCCGGCTGCTGCTCACGCAAGAGTCGGAGCAGCGCCTTGAAAAGACGCAGTGACATCATCCGGCTCACCCCAAGACAGGTGGTAGGGATGCCGGCCGCCCTAGCCTCTCGGGCCAACAACCCCTCCGAAAAAACAATCAGGGAGGCGTCACAACCAGCTCGCCGTAGCTCGGGCAAAAGGGTGACGAGGTGGCTTTTGCCGCCACCGGTCTCCCCACCGCCGTTAATATGAACCACCTTCATCGCCCCTCTGTCCTCCCGGTCATGCCCACATAGAGGGTGATCATTTGCCGGAGGACGACGATGGCTGCTAACCCGAGGATGGCACCAATCCAAAGCCCATGGAAGGTCCTGAGCAAGGAATGCGCCAAGGGAGTGCGCAAATGCATAAATGTATTAACGATAGAGACTTGCGCAATAGCCACCACTACCAGCCCTCCCTCAAACATTAGACGGGAGAGATTGCGCCTAAAATACAAGATTACGAGCAATACCGGGTGGATGAGAATTTCCTTGAAACGGGGACGGGCGATCAACACTTCTTCCATCCAAAAGCGCAGATTGATCTCAAACTGACTGATGGAATGCACATGCCCCGCCCGCCAGACATAGATGACGACCGCCACGGCAAACAAAAGCACCAAGAAGACCACCCCAGCAACCCCGATACGCCTAACTTCCTCACGAATTTCACCAAAAAGCTCTCTAAAGCGGGGGACAAAAAGCAACCCCGCTAGGATGACGAGGGGAGCGGTATACTGCAATTTGACGCCGCGAAAATACTCAAATTCGGCAATAAAGTAGTAATCACTGAGGTAGCTGGCCACCAGGAGGGCGAAGCCCAAAGTCGTGGCATTTATTAATAAGAAGCCCCACCAAGGGTTTTTTTCGTCCTTCCACAAGGCTAGTGCGGCGAAGCTGGCCATAATGGCCCCACCTAGGGCCACGCTCAAGCGCAAGTAGACGCTCCACGGGGTGAGGAGGAGGATTTGTGAGACTACCACCGCACCTGCGCCTAGGTAGCCAAGCAGCATGGGCAGCTTAAATTTGCGCACCATAGCTAGGCCGAGCAAAGCGATGCCCGCTGCCACGAAGAAGAATTGCCATGGGCGGGGGTAAAATCGCCCAAAGGACTCGGCCGAACCCAAGGTAAAACCAGCCTTCCGGACGCTGGCCGCCAAAAGACGCACATACTCCTCGTTGTACTCGATATCCGGAGCGCGATAAAAAGGGCGCATGTAGATGGCACGCACATTGTATTCCTTGATTGAACCAAGCCAGCGGTCGGTCATGCTGTAAGGGGTGACGAGGGGATTGTTAGTTTCAAGGCGCGAGGGACGAAAGCCGCGAATGATGCGGCTTTCGTCGGTCAAAATGCCCTCCACACCCACCAGCGGCACATAGCCCCGCAAGGTGTCGTGGCGTTGTAGCCAGTAGATTCGCAAATTGCGCTCGGTAATGACCCTTTTTAGCTCCTCCACTCCGGAGAGGTCGTCGGCCAGACGGTTACCGGTGAACATCACCCCGGCGAAGTCGCGCGTGGTCAAAAACTCGGCCATAGCGCGCACCGAGCTCCCGGTGTAGGGCGAGAAAACCGGCAAAAAAGCTAGACCCACCTCATCAATCGCCGCGATGAGCGCGGGCGGAAAACCTAGGCTCGCCCGCCGCAAGCGCTCCACCGGCATTTCGGTGTAGACGACCGAACCGAAAACAGTGACCTCTTGCCCCAGCGAGAGCTCCTCGACCAGTTTGATGATGGGCTCTTGCAGTTGCTCATCTTTGATATGCAGCAGTGACTGGGTCGGCAAGGGGCTTCGCAGGCCCAGTCCGGCTGCGTACTCCCGAGCATCGGCCCCCGCCCCGCGAATAACCACGTCGCCCAAAATTGCCATGTCGCGCAGCGGCGTCACATGGCTGGCAATACCATAAAGACCCGCCTCCTTCAGCCGACGCAGGTAGAGGGGCAGGTCGAGGGACTCTTGCCTGGCGCGATAGTATAAATCGGTGCCATCCATGAGAAGGGCCACTTGCCGATTCTGTCGCTCTACCAGATGCCTCTCCCAAAGGATGGAAGAAGCAGCGAGGACGACCAAGACGAGCACCAGCACATATAGTCGACGGACCATGCACAACACCTTTCACCTAAACTACTGCAAGACACGGGCGCTAATAATAAGTTGCCCAGGTTCCATTTTAACATCTATAAGTTCTAGAGGCAGAGGGGCTGCCGCCAAATCTATCACAAAATGCGTGTCCCGCAAGGCCGCCTCGACTATGGCTGGCGGAATCAGGAAACCTGAAATCTCGACCGCTTCCGGCACAAAGGCTATTTGTTCCTGGCCTGCGGCGACGAACTTGCCCCGCACTGCGAGGTCCAGCTTAGCGTTTAACAAGGGCACTTGGCCGAGCACCGTGGCTGACCCCGCATGGATTTGGATTCTCCAGCCACGCAGAGCTGGGATTCTCTCCCACAAATACTTGCTTAATTCGCCCTCGCCCACCGCTATACGCACCTGTAGTCCGGCTTCGCTCCGAAAACGCACTTCCCTTCGCGCCAACAAATCGCGCATGTTGAGGACCACATTCTCCGCAACCAGAGCGTATTCATTGACCACCAAGCCGCCGAGGGTGACATTCTTAGCCTCTATAGCCACTTGGTCAAATTGCCCGAGCAAGAGGCGTAGCGTCGGGTAGGACGCGAGGCGCACCGCCACATCCGCCCCCAAAGTGCGTTTTAACCCCATCTCTAAACCGCGGGCGATGACATACGGAGCGGCAAAAGTGGTCACTGCCAAGACGAAAGCTACGAGCAACGCCAAGAACAAGGCCTTCTTCATGCACATATTCCCCCTCTATGTTTTAACCGCGACGGCCCGCGGACAACATCAGAAGAACATCCCGACCAAACTTCCCCACCCTTCTAGCGCGTGGCCTGCCAGCGCAGGTAGGCGTCGATGAATTGGTCGAGCGACCCATCCATGACTGCTTGCACATTGCCTGTCTCGACACCGGTGCGGTGGTCCTTGACCATGCTGTAGGGGTGAAAGACATAGGAGCGCACCTGGTTGCCCCAAGCGATGGCCCCAATATCCCCCCGCAGGCGATCTATCTCTTGCTGTTGCTCTTCAACGCGCAGTTCAGCCAGTTTGCCGCGCAGCATGCGCATGGCGGTGTTTTTGTTACTGAGCTGAGAGCGCTCGTTCTGACATTGCACCACAATATTCGTCGGGAGGTGAGTGATGCGCACTGCGGAATCAGTCTTATTGACATTTTGCCCGCCCGCCCCGCTGCTGCGGTAGGTGTCAATGCGCAAATCCTCGGGGGATATTTCCAGAGCCACTTCTTCGTCAATTACCGGCAAGATTGAAACCGAGGCGAAGGAGGTATGGCGACGACCCGCGGCATCGAAAGGCGACAACCTCACTAAACGGTGCACACCCTTCTCGGCATGCAGGTAACCATAGGCATAGTCCCCCCGCACCTGAAGGGAGACGCTCTTTAATCCGGCTTCATCCCCCGCCAGGTAGTCGAGAACATCGACAATAAACCCGCGTTTTTCGGCATACCGAATATACATACGCATGAGCATGGCCGCCCAGTCCTGCGAATCCACGCCCCCCGCCCCGGGGTGCAGTTCCAATATAGCATGATTCTTGGCATAAGACCCAGAAAGCAGCAACTTCAACTCTAGCTGCCCAAGTTGCTGGTCGAGCAGCGCCAGGCGCGCCGGGACTGCCCCGAGCGCCCCCAGGTCATCCAAGGCTTCAGCGAGAGCGATGAGCTCACTGATATCGACAGCTTCGTTCCTAAGGTCCTGCCAGGCCCCTACTTCGCTTTGCAAGGCGCTTAACTCGGCGAGGGTTTTTTGCGCCAAGGCCACGTCCTGCCAAAATTCTAAAGAGAGAGTCGCGGTCGTCAGCGCCTCAATGCGCAGTTGTTTTGCCGGCAGGTCAAAGAGACCCCCGCAAGCTATCCGCCCAGAGAAGCAATTTTTCGGCCTGCGCCCGCCACTCGACCATGCCTAACAAAGAAAACCCTCCTTATACATCGCGTCCACAACATTTCTTGTACTTCTTGCCACTACCGCAGGGGCAGGGGTCATTGCGCCCCAGCACCTTACCCGACTGCGTCTGGCTCGACTGCGGCAGGCGCGATGGAGCAATAGGGGCCACCGGACGCGCCCGCGCCACCGGAGTGGCCTCCGGGTCGCTGACCACCTGCACTCGAAAGACATAGCGCACCACGTCCTGCTTGACTTCGGCGATCATCTGCTGAAACATATCGTACGATTCAAGCTTATATTCCACCAGTGGGTCTCTCTGTCCATAGGCACGCAGGCCTATCCCTTGGCGTAGTTCCTCCATGTTATCGAGATGGTTCATCCACTTGGTATCGACCATGCGCAAGATGACCACCCGCTTTAAGTCCGCGAACAGTTCCTCGCCGACCTCCGCTTGGCGCGCGGCCAAAGCGGCTAAGCATAGGTCGTTAATCTCTTCCTTCAGTCCACCCGGGGTAAACTCGCGCCAGGAGTCGGGCAGAACCGCACCAATGGGCACAAATTCCTCGATGGCCGCCTTAAGCCCCACCACATCCCATTCTTCGGGGTAGGACTTTTCGGGAATATAGGCAGCCATGGCCAGGTCGATGATGTCGGCAAACATCGCTTCGACCACACCCTCTAGTCGGCCACTTAAGGCTTCAAAGCGCTGCCGATAGATGATCTCCCTCTGCTTGTTCAAAACATCGTCATATTCGAGGACATGCTTGCGCAGGTCAAAGTTACGGCCCTCGACCCGTTTCTGGGCGCGCTCAATGGCTCCCGAGAGCAGGGAGTGCTCGATGGGCATATCGTCTTCCATGCCTAATTTATCCATAATATTGAACATAGTCTCGCCCCCAAAGAGGCGCATGAGGTCGTCGCCGAGGGAGATAAAAAATTGTGAGGACCCTGGGTCGCCCTGCCGGCCGGCGCGTCCCCGCAACTGATTGTCGATGCGGCGCGCCTCATGGCGCTCGGTGCCGATGATGTGCAAACCCCCAAGCTTGACTACCTCTTCATGCTCTTTGCGGGTCAGAGCCTTTTGCGCGGCCAGCTCGGCCAAGTAGCGTTCCTTTTTAACAGCGGCATCCGCCTCAGCGAGGTCCTCGCCCAAGAGCACCTGGCGGGCTAAGAATTCGGGGTTGCCGCCGAGCAAAATGTCCGTGCCGCGCCCCGCCATATTGGTGGCAATGGTGATGGCCCGCAGGCGGCCGCCCTGCGCGACAATCTCCGCCTCACGCTCATGGTACTTGGCATTGAGGACTTGGTGCGGCACGCGGCGCTTCTTCAAAAGCTCACTCAAGCGCTCGGATTTTTCGATGGAGACGGTGCCCACCAAGACCGGCTGGCCTACGGCGTGACGGGTGACGATGTCTTCGATGACGGCGCTAAACTTGGCCTGTTCGGTCTTAAAAACCACATCGGGCATATCTTTACGCACCATGGGGCGGTTGGTCGGCAAAACCACGACGTCCATTTTATAGATATGGCGAAACTCTTCTTCCTCGGTGACGGCCGTGCCGGTCATGCCCGACAATTTGGCATAGAGGCGGAAGTAGTTCTGAAAGGTGATGCTCGCTAAGGTCTGGCTTTCCTTTTCGATTTTGACGCCTTCTTTGGCCTCAATGGCCTGGTGCAGGCCGGCGCTGTAACGGCGGCCAAACATCAGGCGGCCGGTAAACTCGTCGACGATGACCACCTCGCCCTCCTTGACCACATAGTCGCGGTCCAGTCGCATGAGGGCCTTGGCTCGAATGGCCTGGTTTAAGTGGTGCTGGAGCGAGATATTGTTGTTATCGTAGAGGTTCTCGACCCCAAAGGCCTTTTCGGCCTTGTGAATTGCGACTTCGGTCGGGGTGGTGGTTTTCATCTTCTCGTCGACGGTGTAGTCGACATCTTCGCGAAAGCCCCGCACCAAGCGGGCGAACCGATGGTACAAATCGGTGGAATCATCGCCCTGGCCGCTGATAATGAGCGGGGTGCGCGCCTCGTCGATGAGGATGCTGTCCACCTCGTCGATGATGGCGTAGCAGAGCTTTTGCTGCACGCGGTGCGCGTGGTCGAGCGCCATGTTGTCGCGCAGGTAGTCAAAGCCAAATTCATTGTTCGTGCCGTAGGTGATGTCGGCGGCGTAGGCCCGCCGGCGGCCGGCAAAATCTACCCCGTAGGCGATGAGCCCGACCTCAAGGCCGAGGAAGCGATAAATTTGTCCCATCCACTCACTGTGCAGCCGCGCCAGGTAGTCGTTAACGGTAATGATATGCACCCCACGGCCCGTCAAGGCATTGAGGTAGGCCGGGAGCGTCGCGACGAGGGTCTTGCCTTCGCCGGTTTTCATCTCGGCGATGCGCCCCTGGTGCAAGACCATGCCACCCAGTAGTTGCACATCAAAATGTCGCTGGCCGATGGTGCGCTTGCTCGCCTCGCGCACCACCGCAAAGGCCTCCGGCAGCAGTTCGTCTAAAGAAGCGCCTTGTTCTAGGCGCGTGCGAAATTCCGCGGTCTTGGCCCGCAGAGCCACATCAGGCAATGCTGCCAAGGTCGGTTCAAGAGCGTTTATCTCTTCGACGACCTTCTCTAAGCGCCTTATTTCCCGAGCATTGGAATCAAATATCTTTTTAAAGAAACCCAGCATGCCAACCCCCCTAACAAAAGAGGCTTTCGCGCGGAAAGCCTTGCCCTGTTATTTATTGTATCATTGCCCGGTGGTCCTCGCAAGGTAACTGTAGCCGGTCGCGGCCGCTTCCTGCGCAAAGACTACGACATCGGGGTTCTCCCTGATGAACCCAGCCATGGCCTCGACCACGAGGGGGTCAAATTGACTGTGACTGCAGTGCCTCAGCTCAAACAGCGCCTCGGCCACGGTCCGCGCGGGCTGGTAGGAGCGGATGGTGGTCATGGCGTCAAAGGCGTCCGCCACGGCGATAATGCGCGCCCCCAGCGGAATTACCTCACGCTCAATCTTGCCCGGGTAGCCGCGACCATTGTAATGCTCGTGGTGGTGGCGGATATATGCGGCTTCTTCTTTTAAGAAGCTTATCTTGGCCACAATTTCGGCCCCTATTTGCGGGTGGTTGTTTATTTCCTCCCTCTCCTCCGGGGTCAGGGGGCCATTCTTGGTCAAGATGGCATCCCTCACCCCCATCTTGCCGATGTCGTGCAACAGCCCCACAAAGTAGAGTTGCTCGAGCCGGTCGCCCCGCCACTTTAAACGGCGGGCGATTTCTACCGCGTAGACGGCGACGCGCTCGGCATGCCCCCGCGTGTAGGCATCCTTGGCGTCAATGGCTTGCGCTAAGGCCTGCACCGTCTCGACATAGTTCTGCCGCGTGTCGCGGTAGAGCTTGAAGACAATGCGCGTGAGGAAGAGGGGGAGCAAGAAGAGAATGACCCCGAGGTAGCCGATGTGCAGATAGCTGAGGGCCATCAAGAGGACGAGGGGAGTTGTCGTGAGGTAGGCCGAGAGACCGCCCCAAGCGAGCAGGGAGCGCAGAACTTGCCACAGACTGAGACGGTTAGCGAGAGCGATGGCCATCCCCGTCAACAGGGCATTGATTAGGTAGGATATTAACAGCGCTCCAATCAAGGCCACAATGGTCAACAAAGAGAGCCGGCCGAGGTCGCCGCCCAAGGCGGCAAAGAGGTAACCGGCAGCGGCCGCCGTTATGGACACTTGGGCGGCGTTAAATATATTGCGATAAAGCGGCTTGCCGCCCCTTAACTCTTTAAGATTTAAGCCACCGAAAAGTCCCACCCAGGCGCCGCCCCTAGCCCCAAGGAGTAGGGCGGCGACACCGACGGGCACCGCGCTGACCGAAAAGGTCGCCTTGCCGAGGGGAAGCTCGATGGAGTAGTTTTCGAGCAGCATGCCGAGAAGAGCAAAGAGCATCATGGCCACGATTTCTGCCCTACTTGCCGGCCACCCGAGCCGGACCAGCATCAAGAGCCAGCCTATAATGACGGCGCCCACATAAAGGCGCAATTTTAGTCCCATGCTGCACCTGCCTTTGTCTTAAAAAAGGGGGGGCGGGGTTCTACCATTTCAAATACCCAGCACCAACCAGGGACACGAGAACCTTAACTACCTTCTTCACAATAAAACCTCCTTCGCTCGGTCCTCTGCCCCGCTCCGCTAGTTGGGGACAGGAAGCCGCTCCGCTCGAAGAGTTCTATGTGCCCCCCCAAACTTTACCCTATTAAACGCTGCCAGCGGCGATTGACCGCATCGAGCGTGGCTCTAACGACGGCTTCTTTAGCTTCCTCCTTGACGAGGCTTGAGCCCACCAAGGTTTCTTCCTCGGCGGGGGTGATGAGGGTCAAGGCGACGACCACTGCTTCGCCACAGGCGAAATTAAGGTAAGAGACGTCTTCCACCACAAACTCGACCAAGCCTCCGAGAAGCTTCTTCAGCGAGGCGAGGGTGGCCGCGGCAACTAAGCGCCCCTGGTTTTGCCGCGAGTTGGGACCCGACAAAAGCACCTCGGCTGTTTTTTCGCCCAGACTCAGGCCGACGCTGACTTCCGCCGTAATTTTATGCAATTTGAAGCTGATGCCCTGCAGGCTAATTCTCGCTTCGCCTGCTCCCGGGTCCTTGGCAAACTGCACGACGCTGATGCGCTTGTGGTCGATGTTGATACCCATCTTGACGAGCAGTACAGTCTCGATGTCCCGCACAATTTGTCGGGGGTTGCGCTTGTCGTCACTGAGGATATGCAGTTCCGTAATCTCGCCTTGGTCGTTTAAGACCGCCCGCGTTGACTGCACCCCTTGCAGAGAGCCAACCCACTCTTCTATTAAGACCGTCCTGTCCCTTTCCACCAGAGCACCTCCTACCATCGCACCAAGGTTAGTTATTCTTTGGCCCTAGGTGTTACACCTTGTGGACAACGCAAATTTCTACAATGTTTTTGTTTGCTCGCGCGCGGGGCCGAGCAGGTCGAGCACCGCCCACAGCCCCCCGCTGACGAGGGAATGCCCGCCGAGAATGACGGGTATGGCACAGTCGACGGCGGCGCGGGTGAAGTCTTTGAGCCAGGGGTGGGTAATTTCTTGGTACAGGCCTAAGTCCGAAAGAAATCTTTCCGACTCGCTAAGCCGCAGCCGGCGATGGGCGAAAAGGACCCGCGTATCGAAAAAGCAAACATCGCAAGTCTTGCTCAAATAAGAAAAAAAATTTTCCACTCCCACCGCCTCGATGAAGTGCCCCAGTAGACTGACCACTTGGCCGCTCTCGATGCGGCCAAGCGCCTTCATGCCCCGCTCCTCAGAAAATACGCGCAGGCGGGCAAAGGTGCGGCTATTAAGCTGCACCATCACTTGCGGGCTAATGCGACCGATGAGGCCCATCTCGCAGTGCCTCTGGCTAAGGCGCTGTAGCGCCGCTCTTAGGCGGGCCGTCGGCCACTGTAGCTTGGCCAGCGCACCTTGCACCATGGGGCCGTTATGTTCTGACAAGGCCATGAGCAAAACATCGGTCGGTGTATCTAGGTCAAAATGCACCCCGAGGGAATGCGGCAACAGCTCGCGCCGTAGCCCCGCCTGGTCACGCAGCACGGTGGCGAGGGCATTGTCTTCTCGGGGTGGCTCCACCCTGAACACAGCCGTGGCCGGGGTAAAGGCGATCAGGTCGGCGGACTGGGGATTGTTGGTGAGGACGATGTTGTCCTCACTTTCCAGGCTCGCGGCGATGGCCTGAAATTCCGTTATGGTGAGGTACGGAGCCGCCGCCCCGCCCAAGCAAATGACCCCGTCCGCATCGGTGCGGCGAATTATCTCTTGTAGCTCCCTCCCGAAGTGAAAGGAACCGCTTTGTTCATGCACTGTGACCCCCACTGCCCTCGCCCGCCCAGCGAGATCAGTATAGTTCGTCGCCAGGACAATGGAATCTATCAGGGGCACTTGGCGTATTTTGGCGATGGTGTCTAGGGCCACCGCGGCGCGCACGGCGGCGAGGGCCTCGGTCACCCAGTGGTCGGGGTGCCCGCCCTCAAAGATGATGGCGATTATTTTTTTTGGCATGATAACGCACTCCTTTACGGGGGCTTGCAACATCTATATGTAGGAAACACATGCTCCTTGCGACTCCCTGTTCGGCATGGCGTGGGGATGTACTCAGGCCCCATCTAGGTTTTGCGGCCATAATTGACATTAGATTGTCGCTCTTAGTGGTGCTTGTTATGGCCGTCATACTAGGGTGGCACTCCCTCAGGGTTCTCAAGGATGTGCGGTCACCCATCCGCATACAGATGTTAACCTGTGGAAGACGCTCTTGGTCACGGCCATAACTGGGGTGCCCGTGAGCGGCCTCTGGTCTTCAGCCACTCCACCAATTCGGGTTCACCCATATTGCCTTCTGCAATTGCTAACATCAGACCAACGATCTCCGGCTCTGGCGCCTCAATCTCATATCCATGCAAACCAAGAAAAGTATACATTGCCATGAAGGCGACTCGCTTGTTGCCATCGATGAAACAGTGGCTCCGGCACAATGCATAGCACAGCACCCCTGCGAGCACAAATATATCAGCGTCTCCCTCATGCAACCACCGATTCATGGGACGCGCCAATGCGGACTCCAATAGATTCCTGTCGCGCACTCCGTAGTGTCCCCCATGTTCGCGTATTTGACGCAGGTGTATGGCCTGAACTAGAGATGCAGTTAGCCACTGCGGTTGCTCGCGCATTACTTAGCAAGCTCCCGCAGGGCGTTGCGATACTTGGCTGCCCCGCGCTCATACACTGCCATAGCCCGTGCAAAATCTGGCTCATACGGCGTGATGAGAATGCCCTCTGCAGTCTCTGAAACGCAGACTTCATCACCCTGCTTCAAGTGAAAACGATCCGCGATTTCTTTAGGAATCGTAGCACCTATCGAGCCACCCATTTGCCTTAGCACCACTTTTCGAACCATCAAGCCTCACCTCCATGCATTGTATGCCCATCGTAGCACATATGTGCTACATAGTCCAGCGACCATGTATTCCGTTTTCTAAACTGTAACCTAGAAAACGAACAGCGCAGGTTTTAAAAACCCTAATTGTCCTTGCCAAAGGGTAGGGCGTATCGTGGCAAAGAACCATCGGAACCCTCCCCAAAGCGCGACATGGGCAACGAGGCCTAGCAAAAAGCACCCCCGCAATGGCGAGGGTGCTTTCTTAAGTTATACTTGTGGTTCGATGAGCCCGTAGTTACCGTCCTTGCGGCGGTAGACGACATTCACCAGTTCAGTCTCGCCATTGTTGAAGACGAAAAAGTCATGGCCCAGCAAATTCATCTGCATGACCGCTTCATCGAGGTTCATCGGCTTCATGGGGAAGCGCTTCGTGCGCACCATGCGCGGGGCATCATCGGCCTCGGCCTCGGTCGACAATGGGGTGGGGGGCAGTGGAGCCCGCAGGCGGCGGGCAATCTTGGTGCGATAGCGGTCTAC
>JAGXSS010000055.1 GCA_018334055.1 Peptococcaceae bacterium | reverse complement strand
CCCGCCTCTATAGTCAGCTCGAGTTTACCTTCCCAGAGTGGCAGGCGGTGCACAGCTGCCAGCAAGCGTTCTAATTGGCCGGCCGTCAGCGTGGTCGGCGTACCGCCGCCAATGTAGCACGTACAGACTTTTAACCCCAGCTGCTCTAAGTCCTGTCCCACGCTCCACAGTTCCTGCTCTAGCCCACGGCAGTACTCTTCTCTCGCGGCGCGACGATATTGCGTGAGACTGTGGGATGGGAAGCTGCAATATGCGCAACGAGAGGGGCAAAAAGGGATGCCAATGTAGAGTGAGATTAAGTCGTGTCGCCCAACCAAGGGTGCTAAGAGATCATTCTGGATTTCTGCCACATCGACCACGAGGCGCGCTCTGACGGGGTCGACATCGCGCTCAAGGGCTAGGCGATGCACAATTTCGCGGGGGGTAAACCCAATAGAAAGCATTTGGTCAACCAGCTTACCGGGACGAACTCCGACCAACGAACCGTAAGGCTTTTTTACCAATAGCGATTCCGCGCCCTCTCTTGCTCGATGGTGGTAGCGGGGCCATGACCAGGAAAGACCTGCGTGTTTCCAGGTAGTTCTTTAAGGATGTTTAGCGATTCCTGCAGCAACTTGCCATTGCCCCCTAACAAATCAGATCGGCCAATACCTTGGGCAAACAGTGTGTCGCCGGAAAAGAGCACCCGCTCCCCCTCGCTATAATAGCAACAAGATCCAGGTGTATGCCCCGGGGTAGATAACACCCTAAATAATGTTCCGGCCATGTCTACGTCCTCACCGGGAACAAGATTTTCATCTATGGTGATGGCTTCAGTCAGCCCAAGGTAGGCCGCCACCTCGTCCTCTACCGCCCCGAGCAAGTAGTTGTCGGCGGAGTGACCGTAAATACGGCCACCGGTAGCGCGTTTAAGCTCCATCGCTACCGCGACATGGTCCGCGTGACCATGCGTAAGAAATATCTTCTCTAGAAGTGCCTGCTCATTGCGCAGTGCCGCAAGAATGACTTCACTGCTGCCGGCCGGGTCGATGAGCGCGGCCTTCGGGCCATCAATGATTAGATAGGCATTGGTGTTTAATGCCCCCACTCGCAAGGTCAAAATCTTCATCATGCACCTCCTAAAAGAGTTTTTCGCTGTCTAAGAGAATAGTCACCGGTCCATCATTGACCAGTTCGACTTGCATCATCGCCCCAAAAGACCCAGTGGCCACCTCTAGGCCGTACCCCCTAAGCTCAGCCACAAAATGCTGGTAAAGTGGGATGGCGATTTCCGCGCCGGCTGCATCGTCAAAGCTAGGGCGCTTACCACGCCGACAATCGCCGTACAAAGTGAACTGGGAAACAGCCAACACGGCCCCCCCTTTTTGGGCTAGACTCAAATTCATCTTGCCTTCGCTGTCCGCAAAAATCCGCAGTCCGGCAATTTTCTCGGCAAGGTAGGTAGCGTCTTTAAGGGTGTCATGCCTTGCTACCCCGAGCAAGACGACCAATCCCCAGGCAATCGCACCCACAACCTCATCCCCAACAACCACTCTAGCTTTACTGACTCGTTGCACCACCGCTCGCACCGGCATCTTCCCCTTTACTGACAATGCTCGCCATGCGTTTGACGCTTAAGGCATCTCGCAATTTCTCCAATTTAGCCAAGACCCTTTCGCAATGGGCGAGGTCACGCACGATAATAGTAAATTTTAAATGAGCTTCCTTCTCCTTAGTGGAGCGAGCCTGCATAGAGGCAATATCGGTCTTTAATTCTGCCAGGGCCTGTGTGACGTCGCGCAAAATACCGGGGCGGTTCATGCCGATAAATTCTATGCGCACCTGGTAAGCGGCAGAGGCACGGCTCGACCACTTGACATTGATGAGTCGTTCGGGTTCACGCGCCAGACTTGCCACATTGGGACAATTGGCGGTGTGCACCGAGACCCCTCTACCGCGGGTGACAAAACCGACGATTTCATCTCCCGGCAGCGGGCTGCAACAGCTGGCCAGCCTTACTAGCGCGTTCTCTAGGCCGACCACCTGCACTTCATTCCTCAAGATGCCTTGCTTCGTGATCACCGGCACACTAGGTATCTCGACCTCAACCTCGGCCTGGGCATGGTCTTTAAGAAACTTGGGGATGAGCCTGTTAGCGATATGCATGGCGCTGACGCCGCCGTAGCCAATGTTTGCCAGCAAATCATCCTCAGAAAGGTAGTTCTGCTCCAGAGAGATCTCCCCAAGATACCCAGCAACCAGAATCTCTTCGACCGGGTAACCCTGCCTGTGCACCTCTTTAGCGAGCATCTCTCGGCCTCGCTCAACGTTCTCAGCCTTTTGTTCCTTTTTGAACCACTGGCGGATTTTGCTGCGGGCCTGAGGCGTGCGGACTAGCTTAAGCCAATCACGACTGGGACCGTTGGTTTGCTTGGTGGTGATTATTTCTACAATGTCACCTGTCTTCAGCTCATAGGTCAGAGGCACGATACGACCACTGACCTTGGCGCCCACACAGCGGTGCCCGATATCTGTGTGCACACGGTAGGCGAAATCCAAGGGGATAGAGCCAATCGGTAAATCGACGATATCCCCCTTGGGAGTGAACACAAAGACCTCATCAACAAAGAGGTCTATCTTCAGACCCTCCACAAATTCTTCGGGGTCCACAAAATCCTTCTGCCACTCCAGGAGTGAGCGCAACCAGGCTAATTTTGTCGAGAGCTCCTTCTCGGGCTTAGCTCCTTCTTTGTAGGCCCAGTGGGCAGCTACGCCATGTTCCGCAATGTGATGCATTTCGAATGTTCTGATCTGCAGTTCTAGGGGTTCGCCTTGTTCGCCCACAATGGTCGTATGCAGGCTCCGATACAAGTTGGGTTTTGGGTTGGCGATAAAGTCTTTGAAGCGCCCAGGGATAGGACGCCAGATACTGTGGACAACACCGAGCACTTCATAGCAGTCCTTCACCGAATCAACAATGACGCGCAAGGCGATGAGGTCATAGATCTCATCAAAGCTCTTACCCGACAACATTTTGCGATAGATACTATAGAAATGTTTGGGACGCCCCTGCATCTCCGCCTTTACCTCAACCTCATCGAGATGATTGCCGAGGGTAAACAAGGCCCTCTTAATTACCTCCTCACGATTTTGCCGCTTGGCGGCGACCCGTGCAGCAATGTCTTCATAGGCGGCTGGCTCCAAGTACTTGAGGGCTAAATCCTCAAGTTCCCATTGCATGCGACTAATCCCCAGGCGATTCGCTAACGGGGCAAAGATATCTAAGGTCTCCCTCGCTGTGGGCTTTTGTCTATCCGAGGGGCGAAACTTGAGGGTACGCATGTTGTGGAGCCTGTCCGCCAGCTTAATGAGGATGACCCGCAGGTCCTCCGCCATAGCTAGGAACATCTTGCGCAAAGTCTCGGCCTGTTGTTCCCGCTTATTTTTAAAGTCAAGACGGCTGAGCTTGGTGACACCATCCACTAACTTAGCTATGCGCGCGCCAAAAATTGCCGTAATTTCGGTTAAGCTCACACCCGTGTCCTCGACCACATCGTGCAGAATAGCTGCACAAATTGTTTCTATATCCATCTGCATTTCAGCTAGGATGTAGGCCACAGCGAGGGGATGGGAGATATATTCCTCACCGGATTCTCTAGTCTGGCCACCATGCGCCTCTGCCGCAAACTCAACAGCCCGCGCGAGCAGGTTAAAATCTGCCCCCGGGCTGTACTGCTTAATTCTATCGGCCAACAGTCCGTAGTCGATTCCGTTCAAGGTAACTCCCCCTATGAAGAGCGAAACTAGTACTTGATTAGGGCGTGGATTGGGTAGCCAAGGAGCATTTCTCGCCCGCGCAAATCCATAAGTTCAATAAGGAAGGCTGCTCCGACAACTACGCCACCAAGTCCGATGACCAGGTCAACGGTAGAACGAATGGTACCACCGGTGGCCAATAGGTCATCGACAACTAACACCCTCGTGCCGGGTAGTATGGCGTCTTCGTGAATCTCAAGATTATCTTCCCCATACTCGAGTTTGTACGATGCCCTCCTAGTCTTGCCGGGGAGTTTACCGGTTTTGCGGACCGGGACAAAGCCTTTACCAAGCGCGTAGGCCAGCGGCGTGCCGATAATAAAACCTCGCGCCTCCGGGGCAACAATGAGGTCAAACTCTGTTTGCCGGCACAGTCCAGCCATTTGGTCAACCGCCTGTTGAAAGGCCTGCCCATCTCGCAACAAAGTGGTGATGTCGCGAAACAAAATTCCCGGTTTCGGAAAATCAGGTATAGCGCGTATTTTGGCACTGAGGTCGATCATAGTAGAGCCTCCTTTTCCCATCTACATAGGGCGTTATAGGTCGGTGATTGCGCGAGATCCCTTCTTGGGCCGCCGGGACTTTGGTGGAGCAAAGTGACCTTGCCACCACTAAATTCAAAAGTCACTAAGTCGAGTTCAGTGAACATGTGCAGTGTGGCGGCACAGACGCTGTAGGCTACGGACAAAAGCAAGCCTTGCTCACCGGCGAACTCTTCAAGCGAAAATGCCGTACGTTTAGCTAACCAACGATAGTAATGAGCTAGCTGCTCACGCTTTGGCACTAATAGCTGTAGCTGCTCTTTACCATTATACACTAAGTCACTGCCCATCGCATAGGTCACGTGCGGAGCATCCGGCAAGCACTGCCCCCTCCCATGGGGAGTGACTAGGTAGACCACATCAAGGCCCTGCAGGGCGAGTGTAGGCTTATCCACTAACTCCCTCCCCTCCTGCCGCAGGAGGAGGGCCATAAACCGGTGAGCGGGGGTAAAGAAACGCTCCCTCAGTTCCGCCGACAGCCTCATAAAACGGTGGTCGGCAAGGCATGGCAGCAGGACCAACCACCACTCTCGGCCCACGACAAAGTCCTGTACATGGATTGATACCTGATTCTTTCCCTTGTAGGTGTCAAGGGAGGCCCGAAAAGCCAGGCGCACCCTGTCACCAATGGAGAGCTCAGCAGAGCGACGCGCTTGATTGAACATTATTGCACCTGCCTTCTCGCCATCGGCCCTAGCTATGAGCAAGCGCAAGTGTTGCCTTTCACTTCCGACCAGGCTCTTGTCGGCTAAGGTACACGGATTGGAAGCAAAAATAGGTTGGGCATTACCCACTCCAAAGGGTGCTAGGAGGGCAATATCGGCCAGCAGCTGCTCGGTGACCTCCTCTAAGTTAAGCTCGGCTTGAATACGCAACCTTGGAACAAAAAGATCAGCTGATATTTCGCCCGCCAAGGACAAAAAGCATGTGCTAAAACCGCTAAGCTGTTCCCCTCGCATCGTCAGTCCTGCGGCCATGGGGTGCCCGCCACACTGTAGCAGCCAGGCTTGGCAGCGGCGCAAAGCGGCAATGAGGTCGAACCCGATGATGCTCCGCCCGGAACCGCGCCAGACCCCCTGGTCATCCTGACAGAGCAAAATGGTGGGTCGATGAAAGCGCTCAACCAAGCGTGAGGCGACAATCCCGATAACGCCGGGGGGCCAATGGGGAGCAAAAAGTACCAGGGCAGGAGCGTCCAGGTCGACCATCGCCAATGCCTCGGACAACACTTCGGCCTCTAGCCGTTGCCGCTCGCGGTTAAATGCATCAAGATCTCTGGCCAAAGCTTGGGCCACGACATCGTCCTGCGTCAGCAGGAGTGACAAAGCAGGAACCGCATCGTCAAGCCGCCCGGCCGCATTAAGGCGCGGGGCCAACATATAGGCAATATTGCCAGCGGAAATCTGCGCGGGCTTCACCCCGGACACCTCCATCAGCGCTTTGAACGAACACCGGGGGTGATTGAGTAAGGCCAACCCCTTCCGGACATACAGGCGATTCTCTCCCACTAAGGGAACCAGGTCGGCGACGGTGCCCACCGCTACATAATCTAGTAAATCGCGCGCCCCCTCGCCTAACAAGGCGCAAGCTAACTTATACGCCACCCCAACGCCGGCTAAATCTTTAAAAGGATATGGGCATCCCACTATCTTCGGGTCAATGATGGCGAACGCTAGGGGGAGTTCCGGCGCGGGAGTATGGTGGTCGGTGATAATGAGGTCTATGCCAAGACTATGAGCGACCTTGGCCTCGTCAACTGCTTGTACACCGCAGTCTGCAGTTACGATTAAGGTCACTCCCTGACTGTGGGCCAGAAGGATGCTCTCTCTCTGGATGCCATAGCCTTCAGCCCGGGTGGGGATATAAACCTGGGTCTTGAGGCCATAGCGAGTAAACGCCAAAAACAATAACGCTGCGGAAGTCACTCCATCAGCATCATAATCTCCATGGATGAGCACTTTCTCGTTTTTCTCCCGCGCTAGGCCGAGGCGCAGGGTAGCGAGGGACATGTCGCGAAAGAGAAATGGGTCGTGTTCATGGCAGAAATCAGGATAAAGAAAAGCTTCGAGCGACTTGAGGTCACTAATGCCCCGACTACGTAGGATCTGCAGGACGATGGGGTGGAGACCGCTTGGCGTAGCTCCCTCCAGGCCGTCGGGCATAACGAACTCCCATGCCGTTCGAGCCGTTTGCTCGAGAGCACGCAATTTACTTCCCCCTAAAATTACATGCTGTCTATTTCACCGCGGGGGACTGCCTTTCCTGCTTGTGCCGCACCACCGTTCGCCGCTCCTTGGAGATAATATTGATTAATTTTTCGGGCGTGATTTCATCAATGACATAAAGGCTGCCCTGGGCTGCTCGTGCCAGGTTTTGCAGAATCTCTTGATTGGGCAGAAGTCCTATACAGCAAAGCTTTATCCCTTGCTGTTGCAATTGCTCTGCCACCTCTAGAGCATCAGCTAGGGGATCAGAACTTTTCTGCGAGACAGTAGGAATACCGTCGGTAATGACCACCAATAGTGATTCTTGGACCGAAGCATGTTGACGGAGATAACTAGCGGCGCGTTCCAGCCCAAGTGCCAATGGGGTTAGTCCCTCGGGACTGATCTGACGCAGGCCGGCTTTGAGCAATGAGCGATTGCGCGTAAAGGGGACCGCAACCTCCACTTTGTTCTCCTGAAAGTAGATGACCCCGACTCTGTCTTTAGTGACATAGAGCAGATGAGAGGCCAGAACCTTGGCTGATTTCATGCGCTGTCCCAGCATGCTGGCTGAGGCGTCAACTAAGAGCAAGATGTCGCATTTGCCACGAGAAACTTGACTCACGTAACGCAGGTCATCTCTGACGACCTGCCATGGCTGTTGTTGGCGAGCATTTCTTTTGAGGCTTGCGGTAACAGTCGCAGCAGGCGAAAGCGCTCTCGCCCCGGCCCCACATGGCGACTCCACCGATTTGATGTGACCACGTCCATGACCGACCTTGAACCTTGGTTTGAGGTCACACTCAATTTGTCGGCCACACTTTTTCAAAAAATCGGCCAAGAGACTCCCTTGTTCGGTCAAAGTATAGAGACCATTCGTTTCCCGCCAATATTTGTAGCCCACTAGTTTCTTGGCCGTATCGCTCGGGATATTGCGGCGCCCGACTACCGTTTTATTGCAAGAAGGCGAGGCTACCATGAGGAGTTCACGTAAGGACTCAGGATCTTCAAGTTCTTCGAGCAGATCAGCGATATCCCGCAGACAATGTTGGTACTCGAACTCAGCGGGATTGTTTGCCACCCCCCTTTCCTCACGTAGAAATGTGTCGCTCTGTGCACTGTAGGCGGACACATCGTAGTCGACCTTGTTCTCGGTTGTCTCATGGACAATTCTTTCTACTTTGCGCAACTCACTCCTCAGTTCCTGGATAGCCTTCTCTACATGGTCGATGAGAAAAAAAATGAGGGCGTAGTCCCTGGGCGCAAGCAACATGGTAAAGTGAACGTGATTTTCATGAATGTGTTTTGTTGCGTTTTGCTGACCATAAGTCAGCCTGCCGGTAATGCGTCCCCCCCCCAGTCCACTCTGTACATCGACAAAGTCGGCGAGAGTGGTCGCGGCAGAGGATTTGCAGGGACTTGTATACAGACCTGCTTGCTGAGTCAGGGCATATTGATAAACCAATACCCCCGTCCGGGCGGCCTTAGCCAATACCTGTGGATCGAGCCTTGCTAGAGAATGGAAGATGTCAATGTGCACAACTTCACCAGCTCGCTGGCGTTTGTAAAATGTCCTACCGGCATCTGCCCCACGCACAATGTATATGGTGGCAGGTCGGGAAGGGTCGATGGTGTGGACCTTATTGCTGACAACCGCTGTCTCGCCCACCCGACAGCCTTCATCGCGAGCCAAAATCATGGCGAGAGGCCGTGCCGAGACAAAGAAGTCCTTCATGAAGGAAGTTCTTCCTCGCTAGTCACGCGCTCGGGCAGGGGAATGTCCGCAAGTCTTCGCGCGCCCAGTGGTGGCGCAACGCTCCTAGCGTCCTTATGTTCCTCACCAATCCTCCCCGTTATCGGTACGTTCACATGACGATACGTTCCAAAGTGCGGGGAGCTTGATTCCGCAATATGTGGTCCCCCCGGCGAATGTGGATTGGCCGTTTTGAAAACATCCATGAGGCGAGAGAGCAAACGAACAGGGGTAGTGGCAATTTGTTCGACCGAAGCGCTGGCCGTTTTTTGCTCGGTAGCTGTATGCGCACAGGACTCATTGTGCAGACTATTGATAATATCTAGCAGGGCTTCCGGGCTAACCCTATGACGCAGGGCAAGCGTCGCCCCCGCCAAAATGTCTTCTGTGGCCACAGTGCTCGCTCCGCGATACAAGCAGTGCATGCGGGCGGCAATAAGAATGGCTTCGGCTGCCCGTACACTCTCTATGTTGCGCTCCACATATAGTCTAGCGACTGTATCTATCGCCTCTTGGGGCAAGTTCACTGGCGGGGCATGATCAGGTGTTACCGACGAGGTCAGTATTTGGCTAAGAGTCTTTATTTCTGAAGGAGCTTTCACGCCCACACATAGATCGAAGCGATCTGCCAACTGACGGCGGATGCCATCGAGGGGACCTGGGTCCTCGTCAGGGTTAGAGGCCGCCCACACCGTCACCGAGATGGGCAGTTCAATTCTTGCCAAGCCTACTTCTTCGATTTGCAGTCGACCGGGCTTAGTACCCATGACATCGAGGAGGACGTCGGCAATTTCGGGGTTAGTGTCCACAAGGCGGTTGATTTCATCAACCAAGACGATACCGCGGTGGGCCTGGGCCAAAGTTCCGGGAAGGATGGCTGCGGTTGGCCCTTGATGCTGAGTCAGGCGGTCCAGGTCTATGCTGCCGACCACCGTGGCTACTTTAGCCGAATGAGAAATTTCTAGGAAGGGCATGGGGATGGTTTCGACACCACAGTGAGCCAATGCGGCCATAGCCAGATGTCGATGCTCCGGACAATGGGGGTGATGGGGGTCGCAGTTATACAGACAACCCCGCACGCGAACTATTTCCGGTAGGATACCGCGCGCCGCCCGCAAAATTGTAGTCTTACCTGTACCCCTTAACCCCTCGACATGCAGGTGCAAAGGCAAGGCGTGACGAGTGGCCAAAATCGATAGCTCAACTGCTGTGAAGAGCAACTGGTTGCCTGAATGCCTAACCAGTTGCCGATACGACTTTTGCAAGTGAAATCCCCCCATCAAACCTCTCTCCTGCTAGTATTCACTGCCAAATGCGAAAAAATGTTTTGTTCACCCCCAGGAGAAAGATTTTCATTTTCTTTTGTTTTGTGATATATCTCACAGCCATCATTCGATTCTCCAGCTACAATATTTATGTAACTAGGTTAATCTTATTTCAGGAAGGGGCAACTCAATGTTTTGTATCCAATGCCAACAGTCGATCAAAGGCGGTTGCACAAAAGTGGGCGTGTGCGGCAAGAACGAAGACATCGCCAGCCTGCAAGACATCGCCATCCTCGGCCTCAAGGGGGTAGCGGCTTATGCCACTCATGCCAGGCAACTGGGCTATATTGACCAGGATGTCGACGCCACCACCCATAAGGCACTCTACTCTACCCTCACCAACAGCAATTTCAACCTAACTGAACACCTCGAGATGGTCATGGATGTCGGCACTGCAGCCGTCAAGATCATGGATCTTTTGGACCGCGCCCATCTAGACAGTCTGGGTGTGCCGAGTCCGGTGGTGGTCTCCCAGGATAAGGTCGAAGGGAAATGCATTTTAGTTACGGGTCACAACCTCTTGGCCTTAGAAAAATTGCTTGAACAAAGCAAAGACCTCGGCATCAATGTCTACACCCATTCCGAGATGCTTCCAGCTCATGGCTACCCCCAATTGAAAAAGTTTCCGCACCTTAAAGGAAACGTCGGCAAGGCCTGGCATGACCAGCGCAAGGTTTTCGAGGACTTCCCCGGCGCAATTTTAGGCACTACCAACTGCCTAATGCCTATTAAGGGCAGTTACGCCCATCGGTTCTTCTCCTACGACGTGGCAGGACTTCTTGACGTGGAGAAGATAAAAAATGACGATTTCTCTCCCCTGATAAAGAAAGCGCTTGAGCTGCCAGCCGCTAACCAAGACTCTACTAAGACGCTGACCACTGGCTTCCATCATCAGACAGTACTGGGCATTGCCCCGGATATTGTTGCTGCCGTAAAAGCCGGGCAGATTCGCCGCTTCTTCGTCATCGCCGGTTGTGATGCCCCTGGAACCGGCGGAAATTACTACCGCACCTTGGCTACTAGCCTGCCCACAGACTGTGTCATCCTGACAACATCTTGTGGCAAGTTCCGCTTTAATGACGTTGATTTTGGTGTCGTGCCCGGCACGAACATCCCCCGTTACATCGATTTAGGGCAATGCAACAACAGTGGTTCGGCTGTAAAAATCGCCCTAGCCCTGGCCACGGCCTTCGGATGCAGCGTTAACGATTTGCCTTTGAGTATTGTACTGACTTGGTTCGAACAAAAAGCAGTGGCCATTCTCCTCGGATTGTTAAGCCTCGGAGTTAAGAATATCTATATCGGGCCGACCCCGCCCCAATTTATCTCATCTGGCGTCCTTAATGTGCTGCAAACCCACTTCAACCTCAAACTAATCAATAACGCCGCCGATGATCTAGCTACGATGCTCAACGGCTAAGCAACAACTAACTAAAAGCGACCGCGCGAAGGATTTCCTCGCGGTCGCTTTTAGTCGTGTGTTATGATGGCGGTAGGACGTTTTACGGTGAGAGGAGCACAGAGGCTGAAGGAAAAACGAGAACTGCCCTTGAGCTGGCTTTTTTTGACGCCGGTGCTGCTATGGTCGACTGTCTTTCCGCTGTCTAAAATATTGCTCGAGGTCATACCACCAACTTCGCTCGCCGCTATTCGTTTTAGTATCGGTGGCGGAGTGATGCTTCTTTATGTAGCATATGCCTTTTCTTGGCGAGAAGCACTGCTCTCCCTGCGGCGAAGCTGGAGAGATTTTGTTCTTCTTGGTTTTGTAGGTATTTTTGCCAACAACCTGCTGCAGAACCTAGGACTTTCGTTGACCAGTGCCAGCAGCGCCTCCTTGCTCGGCACCGTTGACCCTGTGTTTACGTCCATACTCTCGGCAATATTCCTAGGTGAACCTCTCACTAAATCCAAATTGTCAGGACTGATGGTGGCCTTTCTCGGGGTGCTAATTGTTACCACTAACGGTCAATGGGTAGGCGACTGGGGCGAAAGCCTCGGAAACATCTTAGTAGTAGGGGCGGCCATGGGTTACAGTGCCTATACCATACTGAGCAAGAAGGTACTGCACCGCGAACAACCCCCCATGGTGGTGGCGTGGGCGACCACCGTGGGGGCATTGTTCCTCATCGTCGCCGCACTCCTTATTGACGCCGGGCGACCGTATGGGGCACTACATCTGGGCCATGTAGCCACCCTAGCCTACTTGAGTATTGCCCCCACTTCTGTGGCGGTGGTCGCCTATTTTTACCTGCTCCAACGCATCCAAGCTTCCCAGGCCTCTGTTATTCTCTTTCTGATCCCAGTCTTGGCAGTGTTTTGGGCGGTTGTTCTCCTCGGAGAAGGACTGACCTGGGCCATGCTTATGGGCGGCTCACTCATCATCTGGGGAGTGTGGATGACCATGCGACAAGCATCTTTCTCCCTACCGACCTTGAAAGATGCGCAGAGGCAGGAGGATGATAACGCGTAAAATTTCTAAGACCCCAACAATGCCTATACCTAGGAGTCTTAAGGGTAACAGCAAGAGCCAAGCAATAGGGTACAGTATGACAAAAAACAGGGCAAGAGGCCAGGATAACGCGAATAAAATGGCCCACAACAGGCAGCCCACCACCTTTTTCACCCCCTTGCTAATTCTCCCCAGAACTTAATAAGCTCGCGCTAACCAGACCTCTTGGGATGATTTTTCTCCGCACACCAGGCATTTTTCTTTGCGCGCCGGCGGCGCGAAAGGAATGTTGCGCGTTGTAAACTTTGTCTCCTCACGCACCTTCATTTCGCACTCGGCACTGCCACACCAACCCCCGAGCACCCAACCGGCGTTAGTTCCGCCGGCCTCGGCCCGGGCGATGTGCATGACAAGCTCTTCTAAGGTATCAAGGTGCAAGTGACTGTTTTCGGCGCGGAAGGCTAGAGCCTTCTGCAACATATTATTCTGAATGGTTTCAAGCAGGTGCGCTGTGTAAACAGCCAAATTGTCTAGACTAGTGGTCACCTTCTCCCCCGTATCACGGCGAACCAAGACGCATTGATTGCTCTCTACATCGCGCGGCCCAATCTCAAGTCGCAGAGGCACCCCACGCATTTCCCATTCGTTAAACTTCCAGCCTGGGGTTGCTTCTCTCTCATCCCTTTGCACCCGAATTCCGGCAGCTTTGAGTTCGCCGTATACTTGGGTGCATTTCGCCATGACTTTTTCACGCGACTTAGGCGGCCCTATCGGTATCATGATGACTTGGGTGGGGGCAAGCCTAGGCGGGAGGGCTATCCCTTTATCGTCGCCGTGTACCATGACCAGCGCTCCGATGAGGCGAGTCGAAACACCCCAGGAGGTAGTGTAGACGAATTTACGCACATTGTCCCTATCCAAGAACTCTATGCCAAATCCCTTGGCGAAGTTCTGACCAAGAAAATGAGAGGTACCTGCTTGGAGCGCCTTACCGTCCTTCATCATCGCCTCTATGGAGTAAGTGTCTACCGCACCCGCAAAGCGTTCACTGGGAGTTTTTTGCCCGGTCCAGACAGGCATAGCCATTTCGCTCTCGGCGAATTCCGCATAGATATCCAACATCCGCCTGGTCTCCTCCCTCGCCTCCGCTTCGTCGGCATGGGCGGTATGGCCTTCCTGCCAAAGAAATTCGGACGTGCGTAGAAAAGGAAGAGTTCGCTTTTCCCAACGAAAGACATTCGCCCACTGATTGAGCAACAGCGGTAAGTCGCGGTAACTCTGTATCCATCGGCTATACATATACCCAATCATGGTTTCGGATGTGGGACGCAAAGCGAGCTTTTCTTCTAACTGCTCGCCACCCGCTTCGGTCACCCAGGGTAGTTCTGGGTTAAAACCTTCCACATGCTCTTTTTCTTTCTCAAAAAAACTGCTGGGGATGAGCATGGGGAAGTAAGCATTGCGGTGCCCCGTCTCCTTGAAACGACGGTCAAGTCCTGCTTGAATGCGCTCCCACAGCTCATAGCCGTCTGGCCTAAAGACTATGCATCCGCGTACCGGCGCATAGTCCATCAGTTCCGCCTTCTGAATAGCCTCGATATACCAGGCTGAGAAGTCAGTGTCTTGCGCCGTGAGTTTGTTGTCTGACATTTTATTGACCTCCAATGTATGTATTTTCTTTTGCTATGGGTTTAGCCCAACACAAAAACCCGCCCCACATAGGGACGGGCAAGAACCCGTGGTACCACCCTGATTGGCCACTATGGCCCGCTCAAGTCCCCTAACGCAGGAATACGGCACGGCTCAACGCCGGCAGCTCTGGGGTGGGTAAAAGTTCTGCTTGACACTGGTTCGCACCAACCACCAGCTCTCTTGGCTAAGCAGAGCTTCCGCTCCCCGTCACAGCTATTATCAAAAATGCTATCATTTTCGGCAGCTGATGTCAATCGCCTATTTCTGCGCCCTAAGCAGGATTTCACCGGATGGCAACGAAGTAAAGGCCATGGACAACAAGCGGCTTGGAGGAAGATGATGACTATCGCAAAAACAATCTTAGAGTCAATCGGCAACACCCCTTTAGTGGCGCTGCCCAAAGTCACAGCAGGACTGGGTCGGACCATCTTGGCCAAGGTGGAAAGCCAGAACCCGGGAGGAAGCATCAAGACCCGCACCGCCCTCAGCATGATTCTGGACCTCGAAAAAAATGGCGCACTTAAACCAGATTCTATAATTGTTGAATTCACCTCCGGCAACCAAGGCATTGGCCTAGCACTTGTAGCTGCAGTAAAGGGCTACCGCTGCACCATAGTAATGCCCTGCTGCATGAGTACTGAGCGCCAAAGTATTATTTCTAGCTATGGCGCCGAGATCATTCTCACCCCGGTAGGCAAGGATATCACGGAAACCTTTTCCCTAGCGGAAGCTAGGGTGCACGAAATGTTACAACAAGACGCGCGCTATGTGCTGGCTGGCCAATTCACCAATAAAGCCAACCCTGCTGTTCACTACCGAGAAACAGCCCAGGAGATTATCACCCAACTGGGGGACATTGTTCCCAGCGCCTTTGTTGCCGCCATTGGCACGGGTGGCACCATCACCGGAGCAGGTCTCCGCTTGAAGGAAGTCTACCCCGAAATTATGATCGTCGCCGTAGAACCCAAAAATGCGGCTATACTGTCGGGCGGGGTGGTTGCCAGTCACAAACAGCAAGGCATTGGCGATGGTTTCATTCCTGCTATCCTTGACACCACACTCTACCATAAAGTAGTTACCGTCGACTGTGATGCGGCCTACACCATGGCCAGGCGCTTGGCACGGGAGGAAGGACTCTTTGTCGGCATATCTTCCGGCACCAATGTCACCGCGGCCATAGAGGTCGCGAAAATGCCCCCCATCGGGAGCACAGTCGTCACCATACTGCCGGACGGAGGCGAAAGGTATCTGAGTACACCAGGACTCTTCTGCGGGAACGTCAGAGAGTAATCTTCACCCTTGAGCCCCTGCCGCTATGCTCGGCAGGGGTTACTATTATTTTGCGGGGTAGGCGCTCCACTAACTCCTGCACATGGCTGATAATACCAATGGAAAGACCCTGCCCCGGCATGCGCTCCAAACAATCCATCACCGTCTCAAGGAGCTCGGGGTCTAAGGTGCCAAAGCCTTCATCTAAGAAAAAGAACTCCAAGGGAAACTGCCCACGCAGTTGGATTTGCAGCGACAAGGAAAGCGCCAGTGCTAAGGAGGTGATAAATGTCTCTCCTCCCGAGAGAGTATGTACCGGCCTCCTTAAACCGCCCTCGGCGTCATCCCGGATGAGGAAGCCTCCCTCAGGATCTACCTCCAAGGCATAGCGCTGCGAGGACAGCATCCGTAACCACTCTGTGGCGGTGGTGGTGACTGCCTGCAGATGCTCGCCTGCCATAAATTCGACTAAGGCATTGCCTCTCAATAACCAGCAAATCTCTGTGACGAGAGCATGCTCTTGGTCAAGCATTGTTCGCTCCTGCTCAAGAAGCATAAAGCGTTCGTGACGGGCTTGCATGTCTCGCAATTTCTCGCCGGCAAGAGTCGTTTGGCGTAGCGCCTCATCCCTTGCCAGTTGTAGGTTGTCGTAGTCCTCGTTGGTCCTTGCCCAATTTTCGTCACTGATGGCCCGTCCTGCCAATGCTGCGCAGAGAGAATTCGCCTCATGACCAAGAAGCGTTTCTTGTTCACCATGCACTCTCACTTCTTCCGCCCAGAGCGCGCGGTGCGCTAAATACACACGAGCATCTTCTAAATCTTCCCGCGATGTGAACACAGACCCCTGTAAGCTCTCTGCGAACTTTTCCTCGGCGCGCACCGCAGCCTCCACTACTAAGCGCTCGGCCTCCTTGGCACTGGCATCCTCACTCATGGCCAAATTTACCTCTTTAGTGGCGGTAGCCCAGGAATCTTGGCTACCCTTTTCGCGCTCCCGCAGTGACTGGAGCGTCGCTTCGGTCATCTGTGCCCGCGAAAATGGGTCTTCATTGCCCGCTAGCTGGGCTAGGTCGCGGGTCGATAATTCAATGCGCGCCAACAACTCCCCGAGCTTCATGCGGCGCGCCATTAAATCCTCTTGGGCTTGAGCAAGCGCTTTTTCGTTATCCTGGCGCATAGAGTGTAGAGCAGCGAGTTTGTCCTCGAGCTGCTTCAAGGTGTCGCTGAGTGCCTTCTGTTTACGATCCTTGGTTTGCATGAGTTCCCGCTGTTTCTCGAGGTCCACGCAATCTAGTTCTCGGAGGCGTTCATCAAGCGCTGCACTCGCGATTATTTCTTCATTCCCCAAAGCCTGTAATTTCACAGTGAGGTTTTGCAACTCGCCCTTCTGGTTAGCAGTGTGTTGCTCGGCCACCGCATGGGCTGCCTTAGCCTTAGAAAGTTTATCGGCTACTTGCCGTTCGGTCTTCTGTGCCCTTTCCATATTCTCCAGCCACATCCGGCGCCCTTCGCGCGCTGTTTCGTGCGTTTTTTCTTCTTGATTTATCTTTTTGTCTACTTCCTCTGCAGCTATACCGGCCCATATGCTCGGCAGAGAACTACAGAGCCTAGTTACCTCATCCTCCATACTCTTAATTTCAGCAGCCAAGACTGCCATCTGCACGCCTAAATCCTTTAGTCCTTCGAAACAAGAAAAAGCGCTGCTTGCTACTCTGCCTTCTTCTGCGAGCGATTTTTGCAGGAGAGCATGTGCCTCGCTAGCGGCCGCTACAAAATTCTCAACATCCGCTGGGATGTACCGCGCCGCTAGTTCCGGGTGTTGGCGAGAGCCACACACCGGGCATTTTTCTCCAGGCGCTACTTGAGAGGCCAGCTCGGCCACTAAGCAGCTTTCCCTAGCTTCCTTGGCCTGGCGGTCTGTTTCCGTCACTAAGGAACGCAAAGAGACTACCCTTTCCTGTACACGAGCCAATTGATCCTGCCACAGAGTTAACTGTTTTTCCTCAGCACTTTGCTTCTGACGAAGATTGTCTAGGTTTAACAGCAAGCGTTGTGCCTGAGTCTCCTTAAATCTCGCGTCCTGAAGTATCAGGCGACAACGATTCAGCCGTTCAAGATGAATAGGGGGCATTTCCTCTACTTCTTGTGCCCTGACAAGGTCGAGATAGTCCTTGGCTACGTGGTGCTCATGCTCTAAAACAACAACGTTTTGCTCGGCCTGAGTGAGGGTGCTCATGGCCTTTTCGAGGCTAGAGTGGCGGGTCTTTTCTTCGGCGAATCGCTCATGTAATTGACGCCGCACCTCTAGCAACCTGCTCTCAGCCTGCACAGCTTGGGCGAGCATAGACCTTTCCTCTGGAGATATGGCGGTACCTAGTAGCTCGTGAGCAAGCAATCTCCGGTCAGCCTGAGCCTGCTGCTCTCTAGCCAAAAGCCCCTCGAGCTGGGCCTGCAACCCACTATGTAGGATCTCACTGTGCCTAGTTGCCTCCTGTTCGAAACTCCGCAGGCTTTCCAAACCACGAAGCTCCTCCGCGATGAGCATCGCCCTCTTTAAATCTTGCTGCAAGGCGAGTAAGAGCGGCTCTTCAGACTGTCGCATCGCTTTAGCTGTTTCTAAGCCTTCCGCAGCCACTTTTTCCCTTTCACTAGCTACCGCTAGCGCCATGCCGGTTGCACTAGACCGTTCGATAGATTCGTTTTTCTTTCTGTCAGATGCATCAAATTCTGCCGCCAACGGCCATATCGACTCCGCAGCCAGCAGGCGACCCAATCGAGCTTCAAGGTCAGTAATGTAGGGCCGGGCTAGGCTCATTGCTTGACGCTTCACGTTAACTTGGCGGGATTTTTCCTGCAATTCATAGACTGTTTTAGCCTCTTCCCAATGTTCTAGGCCTGCCGCAAGTTCCGCCATCGCCTTGGTCAACGCGCGATCGCTAGCCTCTACCATCCCCTGCAATGCCAAGAGGTCATCCTTCGAGGCTTGGCCAAGCCCCTGCTGCTCCCCCTCTATTTTCATCAACTGCGTGTCCAGCTCCTTGGCACGAACAGTGACTCTCGCCAGCAACCTTTCCCCGTACTCAGAGAGGTTAAAGATGCGCTCTAGCATCTCGCGGCGCTCCCTGCCCTTTAGGCTCAAGAATTCGGCGAATTTACCTTGGGGCAATACTACCGCCCGAGTAAAGTCATGCACCGTAAGACCCAGTATCTGTTCAACGCGCTGGTCGACCTGGTTAGGTTTGTCCGCGATAACTTCTACGCCCTGGGACGTTATCTCGCACAGCCTAGCCAGGCGGCACAGTGTAGATTCCTCCTTGGTTACATACTTGCGCTCTACTCGATATACGCGCGCCTTGTTTTCCCCACCAAGGCTAAATTCGAAAGATACACCCGCCTCGGTCATGTTGCGATTGACAATGCCCCTGACCTTGTCCGGAGCGCGCTCAACCTTGCCATAGAGGGCCAGAGTGATGGCATCGATGATGGTGGACTTGCCGCTGCCGGTAGGACCGAAAATGCCAAAAACCCTGCCGTTACATAGCGAAGCAAAATCTATCGTCTGCTCCTCTTTGAAGCTGTTTAAGCCATAAAAGGATAAACAAAGTGGCTTCATGCGTCGCTACCCCCCCCGCCAACAAAAGTTTCGCCGGCGAATTTGGTGAACATCTTAACTAGCTCCTCCTTAGGAACTACACCACCCCGGCGCTGCCGGTAAAACCTGAGGAACATCTCCTCAAGGGTAAGGTCCGCCAAGACTGGCGCTGACACTTCACTCGCGCCGGTGGGCACGATGCACCGCACCTTTAACAACCCCGCATGGGCTTGGTGTAACGACAACATCTCTTTTGATGTGAGGTAGCCGGCAGCATGCACCTCAATTTCAAGCCACAGCGGCTTGCCGCGCAATTCTTCCAAGCGATGCCTTGCTTCGGCCACACCATGAAAGCACCGCCATCTTTCTAAGGGAATGCCTGCGGTTAAACTCACAGATTTAACTGCCGCCTCCCCCCCGGGAAGGATTTCCGCCACGTAAACAACCTTGGTCTGCCCCGATTCCGAAAAGCTGTAGGCGAGAGGCGACCCGGAATAATAGGTTTTCTGCCGGGCGCTCTGAACCTGCTGGGGACGATGGAGATGTCCCAGGGCGATGTATTGTGCTGTTTCCGGAAAGCAATTAGCCGAAACGGCGCTCGCCCCCCCAATTTCAATTGAGCGTTCAGAATCACTTTGCTGTCCGCCTAAAGTCAAAAGGTGAGATATTGCTAAATTAACGGTATCGGGGCGAAAGGCTTGGGCTTGCCGGTTAAGTAAATCAATTACCGTCTCGGCGTAGGCGGCTCGCAACTTACCTTCCTGTAACTCGGGGCTGATGATGCGTCCGAGGCGCGACTCAGAGGGGTAGGGTAAATGCGAGATGATAGCGTGATAAGGAAGACCAGGAATCGCTATCTCGACCCAGCCGGGCCCGGCCTTAACCACCTTGACCCCTGTGTTAGTGTGATTGGTGATGAGGGTTTCTTGCGGTCGACCGGCAATTAAAATGCCCTGTCGCTCTGCCAAAGGGCGTATGGCACAGAGACGTTCCGGGCTGTCATGGTTTCCAGCCACCACCAGAACACATCTTCGCCCATCATGCGCCAGCTTTTCAAGTGCCGCGCAATACAACTCCTGGGCCTCAGCCGAAGGATTGTAGGTATCAAATACGTCCCCGGCGATGAGCACGATGTGAACATCGTGCTCATCGGCAATGTCCACTATTTCATTTATGACTTGCACTTGCTCTTCATAGCGACTGCGCCCTTCTAAGGTCCGCCCTAGGTGCCAATCGGAGGTATGAAGCAGGCGCAGTTTATTCATCGCCCGCCCCCGGAAGCTATGATACATCCGTCCTTCACTACCACTACACTGTCTGTGCCAACTATAAGCGCCACGCGAGCCATCTGCAAATCATCCACCCGGCTGACCCCTCCTCCATGTTTAGGCCTTTTTCACCCCAAGGACGATGGCATGCCCGTTGATATCCCCAGCCTGCATAAAGAATTCTCCCTCAGGGGATGCGGTCATGGCAATCGCCAAAACCTCATCTTGAATATAGCTTTCATTGCCGGCGATAGCTCGGGCAAGAACAGCATCACCTTCACAGTAGATGATAATTTTGTCTTCTACCGCAAAACCGGCCTCTTTCCGCATACCCTGTAGCTTACTGATTAGTTCCCTGACATGCCCTAGCGCCAGCAGTTCTTCTGTCAGATGCAAGTCCATGATCACCGTTAGCCCACCGCTAGATTCGGCAGAGAACCCTTCCTTTTCCTGCACCCTGATGTCTAACTCTCCTAATTCTAATATTATCGGTGCGCCATTTAGCATGACTTCTAACGGTTCAGGAGTAAGCACTGCTCTTGCCAAGACTTGCTCGTCAACGTCTGCAAGAACAGTAGACAATGTTTGCACCTCCTTACCCAGCCGTCGACCAAGGACCTTAAAATTCGGCTTGGCGCTATAATTGACAAACTGTGTCGTATCAGTGGCCAAGGACACCGTTTGGACGTTGAGCTCGTCCTGGACCAGATCAAGCAACTCCTGCCGTAAAGGCTTGGCGTGGGGCTTAACAAAGTACAGGGCAGAGACTGGCTGGCGCACTTTTACATTTTTCTTACTGCGCACCGCCCGCCCTAAGTAAACTATGTCTCGCGCTAAATTCATCTCCTGCAGCAAGTCCTCATCAATAAGATTCACGTCGGCGCGTGGGTAATCCTGCATGTGCACGCTTAGTCTGGCCGTCTTATCGACGGAGCGTACAAGGTTTTGGTACAACTCTTCACTTAAGAACGGCGTGAAGGGCGCCATTAAGAGAATTACCGCATTGAGGGCCTCATAGAGCGTGGCATAGGCAGATGCCTTGTCTTCATCCATCTGTCCCTTCCAGAAACGACGACGATTGCGCCGCACGTACCAGTTGCTGAGTTCGTCTATAAATCCATCAATGGCGCGCGTTGCGGTCATACTATTGAACACGTCAAGAGCAGACCTCACCTCGCCTATGGTCTGGTGAAGGCGCGCTAGCAACCATCTGTCAATCAGCGGCCGCTTAGACAGGGGGACAATAGTCTCAGCAGGATTGACCGCATCTAAGTTGGCGTACAGCACAAAGAAGGAGTAGACATTCCACAAGGTGCCCATGACGCGGCGCTGCCACTCCTGCATGTTCTCTAAAGAAAAGCGCTTGGTATACCAAGGGGGATTGACGGTGTAAATGAACCACCGCAGACCGTCTGCGCCTATGGTATCAAAATCCTGCTTAGGGTCGAAAACATTGCCGCGCGATTTGCTCATTTTTAGTCCCTGGTCGTCTAGACCGAGCTCGGTGACGACGACGTTTTTGTAGGGGGCTTGGCCAAAAGTAAACGAGGAAACGGCGAGTAGCGTGTAAAACCAGCCCCTTGTTTGGTCGATGGCCTCACATATATAGTCCGCAGGGAAGGACTCGGCGAATAGTTCTTTGTTCTCAAAGGGGTAGTGCCACTGGGCAAAAGGCATGCTGCCGGAGTCATACCAACAGTCGAGCACTTCACTGACGCGCTGCATGGTCCCGGCGCATTTGTCGCAACGGAGCATGACTGCGTCAATATGAGGCCGATGTAGGTCAAGCTTGTCGGGTAGGTTTATGGCCCGCTCCTCTAAGTCCGCCAGGCTACCCACACAGTGCTGATGCCCACAAGCACACGTCCAAATAGGCAGCGGGGTGCCCCAGTAACGCTCGCGGCTGATAGCCCAGTCAACGAGATTGTCCAAGAAATTGCCGAAACGTCCGTCCTTAATGTGCTCCGGAAACCAGTTGATGGTCTGGTTATTGGCTTGGACCTGCTCTTTAATGGCGCTCATGCGAATAAACCACGAACTGCGGGCGTAGTAAAGGAGGGGGGTGTCACAACGCCAACAAAAAGGATAGTTGTGCACGTACTTCTCTGCCTTGTACAAATGACCCCTGGCCTGCAAGTAGCCGATGATCTGCGGGTCGGCGTCTTTGACAAACTGCCCAGCCCATTCCGTGACTTCAGGCTTGAAGCGACCTTCGGAGTCCACTGGGATAGGGGTGGGGAGGTTGTGCGCCCTTGCTAGGCGATTATCATCCTCGCCAAATGCCGGGGCAATATGGACAATGCCCGTGCCATCGCTGGTACTCACAAAATCGCCTACTACTACAAAATGGGCCCTCTCGCCGGCAATGCTCGCCAATTGATACGGGGGTAGATACTGCCTATTGACCAGTTGTAGTCCGGTGAGGGTCTCTAATACCTCGTACTCACCTTCAATTACCCCTAGGCGGCTTTCTGCCAAGATGAGTTTTGCGCCATCGTGCTTGATAACCGCATAAGTAATCTCTTCCCCGACGGCGAGCGCCACATTGGCAGGTAGAGTCCATGGCGTAGTAGTCCAGACGAGGAAGGATGTATCTTCCTCACCAACCACAGGGAAGCGCACGAATACGGAGGGGTCAGTAGTTTCTTCGTAGCCCTGTGCTACCTCGTGACTAGAGAGAGAAGTGCCGCAACGCGGGCAGTATGGCAACACCTTGAATCCTTTGTAGAGAAGATCCTTTTCCCATGCTTGCTTGAGCGACCACCACACAGATTCAATGTAATTGTTATGGTAGGTCACATAAGGATCCTCTAAATCCAGCCAAAAACCCATGCGCTCGGTCATCCGCGCCCATTCCTGCTCATAAGTGAAGACACTCTGCCGGCATTCATTGATGAAGGCTTCGACGCCATATTTTTCGATGTCTTGTTTGCCACTTAGGCCTAATCTCTTTTCCACTTCGAGCTCAACAGGTAAGCCGTGCGTGTCCCAGCCTGCCTTGCGGCGCACGTAGAAGCCGTCCATGGTTTTGTACCGCGGGATAAGGTCTTTCATAGAACGGGGCATGGCATGCCCAATGTGGGGTTTGCCATTGGCCGTGGGCGGCCCTTCATAAAAGACGTAGCGAGGATTATCTTGGCGTAGAGCTTGGGTCTTGCGGAAAACATCCTCCTCACGCCAAAATTCCAGTATATTTTCTTCTAACTTAGGAAAATCGACCTTGCTTTGCACCTTCTGAAACATTGGCTTACCCTCCCTTTCAAATTGAAAAAAGTAGGCCTCCCGTTCAAAGGAACGAGAGGCCTACCCGCGGTACCATCCTTGTTGGTTGCAAGCAACCCAACTCAAAGCCTTAACGCGGCCCACGCGATAGACTAGAAATACTTTTTTTTCGCCTACCGATCTCCGAGGTGATACCTCCGCACTTAAGCCACTAGGTCACACCTACCCCTAGCTCTCTTAGGACTTAGTGCCGGAGACCTGTCCTCATCACAGAAAGACATATGAAATTTGTCTAATAATATCACGCTCCGCCGTGGTACGCAAGCAGCTGAAAAATAGACCACATTTATAGCGCATGTGCTATACTCTCCCTAGGTGCGCAGACGATACTAAGGAGGAATAATACATAACATGAAGATTACACTAAACTCACTTCTTAAGACCGCCATGCTAGTAACTCTGGGCATAGTTCTGCCCATGGCTTTCCACGCATTCGGGTGGAGCGGCCGCGTCTTCTTACCCATGCACATCCCAGTGCTCCTAGCGGGTTTCCTTCTTGGACCCTTGCCTGGAGTTATCGCCGGGGCGACTACCCCCCTACTTAGTTCCGTGCTCACCGGCATGCCGCCCATGGCGCCCATGCCTATTGCTCTGCAAATGAGCATTGAGTTATCCGCCTTTGGTTTGTTGGCCGGCATATTCTTAAATTCTCTCAAACTAAACATTGTCCTCAGCCTAGTGCTCACCCTAGCGGGAGGACGCCTCGCTCTTGGCCTTACTACCATGGCGCTATTTCCGTTACTTGGGCTCCCCGCGGTGCCTTTAACCGTTATATTTGGCGCGAGTTTGGTGACGGCGCTGCCGGGGCTGGTACTGCAGATAATTGCCATACCCCCCATAGTTTTGGCGATGAAAAAATACAACATGTTAAAGCATCTAGGCGCATAGTACAGACATCCCTACAAGACAACAGCCACCAAAAAAGGCCTGCTCCAACGCGGAGCGGCCTTTTTTGATGTAGACTCAGTTACTGCGGTTGATACCAACCCATCTGCTCCATGAACTTAAAGAGGGCAAAGGCGTGGTCCTGCTCGTCTTTTTGGATATGATTAAGGGTTTGTCGCAAGGGCTGGCTGGTTGATTCAAAGACAGCATGATCGTACATGTCTGAGACCGCTTTTTCCATGGTCAGTAGGTCCTGACAAATCTGCTGATCGGTGAGGACCCCATGCCCTGTGAACTGGCTGGTGCTCGCCTGCATAGTCTGGCCTTGTGGGCTACGCCCCTGAGGAGAGCGGCTGCGGTTAGCACTTGCGCCTGATGTGGTTTGACTGATAATCTGATTTACGGGGATACTGTGCCCCTGTCCGCCCATTTGGGGGGTCCTGCCCTGCAGGAGGTCACTGATGGTCTGCAGATGGTGGGTTTCCTGTTGTCCTGCCCACTGCAGAATTTGTTTGAGCTCTTGATTGGCCACCACCCCGCTGTAGTGGTTGTACTTGGCGATACATAGTTCCTCTTGCGATTTGGCGTCCTGTAAGTACATGCGCTCTTTCTGGGTTAACTGCACGGGACAAACCTCCTTGTATACATACTGCGCACTCAGTTTGTCCAAAAAATTTAACAATATTCTCGGCAGATGAGAGAATTTTACCCACGCAACAACTGGGACACCTTCTCCGCCATAGCCGTGGGGGGAATACTATGTGCATCTAGGGCCAATTTTTTGAGGCGGCTCCGGGCAAAGATAGACGCGGAGTTTTCTTGTAATGACAAGAAATAGTGGGCGATGTCCTCATCACTACCCAGCGAACGCAACCAAAGTTTCCACTGTCCCGAGCGGACCCTTTCTGTGGCTTTGATGCGCTCTAGCAGCCTACAGGGAGGGTGGTGCAAGAATAATAAGAGCGCACCCATGGCCAAGAGTCGCTCCTCAAGCTCTATGAATGGTGCGAGATCAGCGATTTGTGCGGCGTGGGTGAGATGGAACCTCTCGAAGAAAATGAGAGGCTCAAGATTTCTCTCGTGACTAAAGCGTGAACCACTCCAGAGCCTGTGCAAATCCTCCGCCATATCTACGTGTTGAGTGAGTAGTTCCACCCTAGCGGCCACCGTAGGGGTTGTGAGTTCAAGCACTCTCTCGGTGTAATGCTCCGAAAGCAAGATTTTTGTCGGGCGCTCTCGCCAGAGGTCCGTCCTCTGCAACTCACCCAAGATAGTAGTCTTGCCTGTAGCCACCACGCCCTCGACGAGAAGAATGGTCATGCCTATGTTCCCCCTTTGGCAAGCTCCCGGGTGACTCGCGTTTCGATTAATCCATGCGGGACAAGTAACGATATACTGCCCAAAAGTGGGCACTGCTGCCGGCCATGACAAAAAGATGCCAGAGCTCATGAAACCCGAAAACATGCGGCACAAGTTTTGGCCACTTTGTTCCATAGAAGACCGCCCCCACGGTATAAAATAACCCCCCCATGCCAAGCCAGGCCAAAGCTGCTAGGGGCACACCTCTCCACAGTGGGCCGATGGCAATTACCACTAGCCACCCAAGTAGTAGATAAAAGCCGGTGTAGAGCCAGCGTGGGGCAAGTAGCCAGACCACCTTCATAACAATGCCTATGAAACTTAATGACCATACCGCAATTAGCAAGGTCCATCCCCACGTACCCCGCAAGGCGATGAGACAAAAAGGGGTGTATGTCCCAGCGATGAGGACAAAAACCATCATATGATCTACGCGGCGTAACCATAGGCGGAGCTTATCATCTGCCGGAAAAAGATGATAGAACGAGGAGGCAGTATAGAGTAAGATTAGGCTCACCCCAAAAACCGCAAAAGAAATGACATGCCATACTGTTCCCGCCGCAAGAGCAACGCGCATGAGGGCAACCAACCCAATTACAGCTAGCACTGCCCCCACCACATGGGTAATTCCACTGACCCAATCCGGTTTCTTGAGCATTCTCTTCATCCCCTCCCCTCTAACCTCATTATACCCAAAGTAAAAGGGAGTGTCTTCTTAATCCCGCGACTATAGGTAGCGGCGTGACACGGCACGCCGACCCTCCCAGGTGGTAACCATAGGTCCGTAACCCAAGGACCATCGAGTAGGAGGGGGTGATTAACCCCCGTCCTCTCACACCACCGTACGTACCGTTCGGTATACGGCGGTTCATGAAACACTACGGTGCCACTTGGTCCCGCAGGTGTAGCGCCTGGTTTGTGCCGGGTAAGAGCTCTGCGCTCTCACAGTACCCTGTGTATTCACCACTTCTTCCTGTGAGGAGCCCCTATTAAGGGTTTTCTGCTGTCCTTGCGCTTTCCTCGAACTTGCCATTTGCTCACCTCGTTTCATGTTCGGCCCTTCCCCGCAATGCGGATACTATGGCCTCTGCTGACTCCTCCCAGCTCAGTCGCGCATCGCTGTGCGAGTTCCCGACTCAGTCGGTACGCTGACAGGTCTCCCCGGGTAAGAGCGCTATCTTTCCCTCCA
>JAGXSS010000054.1 GCA_018334055.1 Peptococcaceae bacterium | reverse complement strand
AACAGCTACAAACACCGGGGCAGGGATTTCTTCGCCCGTATCTGTGTCGACAAGCTTTGCACTCTGTCCAGCCCAATCCACCTCCATCTGCTCACCAGGTTTTCGGTTAATGTGCATTGTCGCCTTGGTTTTATGGGCGAATTCGCGGTAGTACAGGCAGAACTGAGTGTACATCAGGGGCAATTCGCCCCCACGGCGGCATTCCTCGCAGTACTCGTTCCAGAGTAAGCTAAGTGTCACACTACTCTTGGCTAGCTCACGGTGTACCTGTTCGTAGTCTGGCCGCTTGCGCAGTGTTGGCATAGACTTTTCTGGGAATAGCATCTCTTGCAGGTCCCCGTTGGTAATACCTTCCCTGAGAGGCCATCCGATGCCCTGCTTGTGTGCCTCCTCCAGCACCTTGGCGATGGTGTTGCGCGAGCAGTCACAGCTAACAGCGATGCCACGCTGGCTGACACCCTGACTGGACAGGCGCAAGATTTCCCGGTAGTCGATCATTTCTTTTCCCCCTAAACATGTAGTTCCACTGCCACTAACAGTGGACACTCTCATTCTATAGGGGCTAAATGCCACTGGCTCACTCTTACCGTGAACCTGGCTCATTTTCACCGCAGAGGTGGCTCAAACTGACCGTACTGATGGCTCATGTTGACCCGCAATACTCACATACACTGGGGTGATGCACTGGACTTTATGAAGAACAACTACGGCGCCATGCAGCACTCCCGATGCTTTGTGTATATAGACCCACCCTATTATGAGCAGGGCAAGAGTCTCTACCGTCACTATTATTCCGATAAAGATCACCAGGACCTAGCTGAGTTCATTGCGCATTGTACGTACCCATGGCTAATTAGCTACGATGATCATCCGTTCATCAGCGACCTTTACTTCAATGATCAGACACACATCCAGGGCCTTTATCGGGACTATTCAGTTGGTAGCCAACACAAGCGAGCAAGGGAATTGCTGATCTCCAATATGAGGATACCGCCGACTAGGATTTTTAGATACTCGGTAGTAGTTGCAAATGACTAGATTTGAGCCCGGCATCAAGTCGGGCTTTTCCCTTACAGAAGGATGAAGACCTGTCCCGTCCAATAGGAGGTGTTGTTATGGGCAGAAGAGGCAACAACGAAGGATCTGTTTTTAAGCGCAAGTCCGATGACCGCTGGCGCGCTGTAGTGAACTCCAAAATAAAGCGCGTTGCTGTCAAATTGCTGTCAAACAAAGCTTTCGGACCAAAAAACCAAAGACCACGCAGGCTAGAAGCCCGCGTGGTTGCTCGTTTTTTATGGCGCGCCTGGCAGGAATCGAACCTGCGGCCCACTGCTTAGAAGGCAGTTGCTCTATCCCCTGAGCTACAGGCGCATGTGACCAATACATTTTATCATAAAAAGAGAAAAATTCAATGTCTAGAATTTGGCACGAAAAATTCGACCTCGCTGCTCTCCGGCGTCAGGGTGATGATGGCCATGCTCTTGCCATGCCCCCTGCGCCCGGCAAAGACAGAGCCGGGATTGACAAACAGGATGCCCTGCTGCCAAAACTTGGTCGGCACATGGGTATGCCCAAAGATGACGACTTGCGCGCGCCGCCGTACACCTTCCTTGACAATGCCGACCGAGGCAAGCTTGACGCCATACAGATGGCCATGCGTGATGAAGAAACGCCGTCCGCAAAAATCGACAACTTCGTCAGCGGGGCTCTGCTCACGGTCGCAGTTGCCGACCACGCCGATGACCGGAATCTTGGTCTGCTGGGCTAGGTACTGACTATCTCTAAAAAAGTCCCCCGCATGGACAATTATATCTACTCCCCGAAAACCGGCTAAGGCGGCCGCGAGCGAAGGGAGATGCCCATGGGAGTCGCTAAGGACGCCAAGGCGAAAAATGCTCTCAGGCCCCTGCATGGGTCAAGATGTCACGGAGGCCTAAAAGCGCCTGCCCGCGGTGACTAATTTTATTTTTATCGGCCAGCGTGAACTCAGCTAGCGTCTGGTCGGTCCCCCGCACCACAAACAGCGGGTCGTACCCAAAGCCCCCTTCGCCGCGCGGCTCTCTGGCAATAGACCCAAAAAGCCTCCCCACCGCAAAACGCACTTCCTGCCCCGGTATAGCCAGCGCTAGGACGGAGGTGAAGTGGGCATGTCTTCGCTCTTTCGCCATGAGCATCTTCCTCAGCAAAAGCGCATTATTCTCCGCCGCCGTGGCCTCCGGACCGGCAAAAGTACGCGAATGCACCCCCGGCTCCCCACCGAGGTAGTTAACCGTTAACCCAGAGTCATCAGCAAGCGCCGGCAAACCTGTCGCTTGCATGGCGGCGACCGCCTTGATGGCGGCATTGACGAAAAAAGTCTGTCCGGTCTCGTCAACGGACCACTCGGCGTAGTAATTGGTTATCGGCACTACCTCGATGCCGGTTGAGGCGAGCGCCGCTCTAAACTCGCTGATTTTCCCGCTGTTGCCACTCGCCAAAACTAATTTCTTCATGGTCTAGGCCTGCAAGTGAACTGGGCTGCTCCCCCAAGGGCCGCCGCCTGCCGCCCAATGATCTCGGTGATGCCCAACTCGGCTAGACTGAGCAATATTTGCATCTCGTCCCGGCTAAAAGTGGCTTCCTCGCCTGAACCCTGCACCTCGACAAACTTCCCGCTCCCGGTCATGACCACGTTCATGTCCACCTGAGCAGCCGCGTCCTCAATGTAGCAAAGGTCAAGCATAGGCACGTTGCCGACTACACCGACACTCACTGCTGCCAAATAATCGGTGACGGGGTAGGTGTGTAGCCTGCCCTGCGCCTTCAACCGACTAAAGGCATCGCACATAGCCACGTAAGCTCCGTTTATGGAGGCGGTGCGGGTGCCGCCATCTGCTTCGATGACATCGCAATCTACCCACAGGGTTTTTTCACCGAGAGCCGATAGGTCGACCACCGCGCGCAGGGCTCGCCCGATAAGGCGCTGTATTTCGTGGGTGCGCCCCCCTATTTTGCCTTTGACACTTTCCCTTTGGTTGCGCACCGCTGTCGCCCGAGGCAACATGGCATACTCCGCCGTAATCCAGCCCTTGCCACTGCCTTTTAAGAACGGGGGCACCTTGTCCTCCACCGAGACCGTGCAAATGATTTTGGTCTGGCCCATCTGCACCAAGACCGATCCTTCCGCGTGACTGATGTAGCCACGCACAAAACTTAGCGGGCGCAATTCCTCTACTGTCCTTTTGTCTACACGCATGTTTGTTCCTCCTCTGTGCTTGTCCGACGCCCGTCTCTAAAAAAAGGGTGGATCAGCCACCCGAAGCTAGAGGGCAAAGGGGTTGACGAAGACTGGCTTGGCGATGGGTTGACTAGCATCGCTCCCTCCGGGGAAATTCGGCGCGCGACCCTCTACCGTAAATCTAACGCCCTGCACCCCCGGTAGTTCACTGAGGGTGTGAAGCACGGCCCCCAAAATGGCGGTCTCCGCCGTGGCACTGGCCCCATGGGCATAAATCTCCCGCGTGAAATCTACCTCGGCTATCCCTAGGCTGTTCAAGCGCACCCCGCGCACCCTAGCCGCGGACGGCAGATCATGCCACAGACCGCTGCCTTTAGGCGGTCCGGCAATAAGCTCATTGACAACCGCTTCTAACAGATTCACCTGCTGAGTGATGGTACGCGTGACGGGCACAAAGTAGATGTAATTTTCGGGGCTAGCGCTGGTAAAATAGAGCAACACCTGTGCCGTACTGCCACCTACCGGGCCCTCCGGCTCTCGATTGATGGCACGGTCGGTGCGGCGAATGGGGCGCGCGGTTTCTGTACCGCCGGGCAGCACGGGGACCTGTTCGCCATGAACCATAAATTGCACGCTTTCAATGTTGGGGAACTCAGTTAACGTGAGCACCACCGCATCGACCACCAGCTTTTCCATGGCCTCCGTATACCCCAGAAACGCCTCGCTGAAATCAATGCGGGCCACGCCATCGCGTATCGTCAAACCGCGAATACTGGTCTCACTCGGCAAAGGCAGACGTAACCCTGTGCCGTGTATCGCCTGTTGGTTAATGGGTGAGTCGATGAGCCGCATCACGGCGGCCCGAGCCATGCCCTCAACTCGCGGCACGTTCAACACAAATGGCACTACATAGCGCGAACTGTGGTCTAGTAGCCAAAGCACCCTTTGGTGGGTTTCCCCCGCGGCCAGGACCGGTAGCGCCGTTGGAGCAAAACTCCCTTGACGAAGGGGCGTTACCACTGGCTGTCTCACCGGCAACAGGGCATCAAGAGGCCAACATGCCGTCAGCAAAGAGGTCAGCAGGACAACTATAAAGGACAAGCGCAGGCCTTTTACTCGCCAAAACCCCATTGGGCACCCCCTCCTCGAGTAAGTTTCCTTACATCGATATGTGAAGCCCAAAGAACTTATGACATCTCTACACGCAAGCCTTCACTACCCCTCGCGAACCGCACCTCTTTAGTCTCCCCGATATCCGGCCACAGGCCGCGCGCCACGCGGAGAAAATTATCCCCCGACCCAGAAACCAAACAGGTAGTGTGCCCCTGACCGCGGTGAATTTCGGTAGAGTGGCCGGCCACGGCTGCGGCCGCCTGGTAAGCCGGGTCGACCACAGCCACACCGGGCGGCAAGAGGGGAGTGAGCGCTTCGAGCAAGAAGGGATAATGCGTGCACCCGAGGACCAAGGTGTCTACATCCTGCTCTAAGAGTGGCAGAAGACAGGCAGCTAGAGCTTGCTCGACTATTGGTCCGCAAAGTTCACCCTGCTCTACGAGCGGAGCCAGCTCTACACAAGCATGTGTGTACACCCTCGCTTCGGGTCGATAGGCAAGGATGCTTTTCTCGTAGGCCTGCGACCTTGTGGTGGCGAGCGTGGCCCACACCCCAATGGCACCGGTACGGGATACTTCTGCCGCCGCCCTCGCGCCAGGCTCGAGGACGCCAATGAGAGGCACTTTATACCTCGCGCGCGCTTGAGGCAAAACCAAGGCCGACGATGTGTTGCAGGCCATGACAATAAGCCGGCAGCCCTCGGCCACAAGGAAGTCGCAAATGGCGAAGACAATTTCTCTTAGTTCAGTGCTACTCCTAGACCCGTAAGGCATGTGCAAAGTGTCGGCAAAATAGAGGCAGTCTTCACTGATTTTCAGGTCCCGCACTCTCCTGAGAACCGACAAGCCGCCAACGCCCGAATCGAACAGTCCGATGGTCAAACAAGCCACCCCTTCGTTGTCAGTACAGTATCTTATGCTACCCACAAGGAGGTGGTCTCAATAAGCAAAAAACCTGCTCGCGCAGGTCAAGCCCTAACTTACCTCTTCTTGAGCCATCAATTCCGACAAATGCGTAAGCGCCATAATCATAGCCCTATTTTCCTCAGGCGAAACTTTCACCAAGACATCCGCCAAGTAGCGCTTCCGCGCCGCCATGACCTCGGCTAACATTTGGTGACCGCGGTCGAGAACCCGCAAACGGATGACGCGCCGATCAAGATTGTCTCTCTCCCTTATCACGAGTCCATTGCGCTCCATGCGATCTACTAGATCGGTGGCCGTACTGCAGGCGAGGTACATTTTTTCGCCCAACTCACCAATGGTCAGCACCCCGTTCTGGATGAGGATGAGCAAGGCGTCAAATTGGGGCGGAGTAATCTCAAAGTCGGATAATATCTCCCGCCCGCGTTTCTTAATGATTTGACCGACAGTGCGCAAAAGCCGCTCAACATCCTCGACACTCTCTGCAGAAATCTGGCTGGTTACCACCTGATCACCCCTCTCGCTCTATGTCTCAACCACGTACAGCTCGAACACATGCAACTATATGTTAATGTAGCACGAGATAATTCTACCATAACGGAACAAGGCGTCAAGGCATCCGCCAATCTTTAAACCTGTATTCTGAAAACGACACAAAAACTGCCCCCAGGCAGCGGGGCAGCAACACCAATCCTATTGGGGGAGCACAATGTGGTTAATGGGAGTCCTACCGATGGGGGCACTTAAATCGATGTTCGCGCTCAGGGGGCCGAGCACCCGCCCATCGACTAAGAACTGCACCTTTTTAACCTGCGGGAACTCAAGCAAGGTCTGCACCAAGGCATCCACGACAATTTGCTCGTGAAAGGCTCCCCGCAGAAAAAGATTGACCACTGTCTTGTCTAGGTTGACTACGGCTACACCGTTTTCCACGCTGATACCTCGGAATTGTACACCACGCGGCACCGGCGAGACAAGTCCGTCACTAGGCGGGAGGTTGAGCAAAGCTTGAAGGGCCATGGCCGGCTCGCGCCGCGGCACGGGCACCGTAATCGGCACGAGCAAATCTCTATCCGGCATTCTGGCGTAAAGCACCACATGGGGCTCCGCCAATTGCACAGAATTAATTGCGGATGGTCGCGCTAGCGGATGGCTCAAGTTAAACCCGCCGACCACGCCCTGTACGGGACGACCGGCGATCACCAAGCGCACAGCGTCAACATCAGCGAACGTCGTCAAGGTGAGGACCACTGCGCCAATGAAGGTGCGCTGCTCAGCCTGATTGCGCGATACCCAGGCTTGAAATGCCCCGGTCATCTCCACCTCTAAAGTGTTGCCTTGAAGAGAAGCACCGACAATGCGGGCCTCGGGACCTCCAGGCAGACGAAACCCCGGCGAAACAAGTCCGCCATTTATAAGGGATACCACTTGCTCGACTGGTGATGACCCGTCTAGTTTGCGGCTCACGCTCACCGGGACAAGGTGCGAGCTCGCCTGGTGCACGACAAATACACTGACAAAAGGTGCGTTCCCATCGGTGGTGTAGGAAGTAGCGACGGGTGCGATAGGCGCATCCGTGCCCCGGCGGGCGACATTGACGCAGCCGGTGGCCATAAAGAGCGCTAGGAGTAATACCACAAACATCTTCATCCACGCGCGCATCCTTACACCCCCCTGCTCTTAGTATACCGCTAAGGACAGGGTCATCTTGTTACAAACTCATTAAATCTTTGCGGTACTCGCTGGGCCTACCCAGCATATTCTCCACCACCAGGCGCACTTGTTGCGTTTTATCGGGGGGGGCAAAGACATAAAATCTCGCCAGTGCCGCATATTGACGAGCCAAGGCCGCAATGTCGCCGCTCTCCTCTAGCGCGAGGGGCTCACTGCCGCGTTTAGTCAGCACAGTGACCTCTGCCTCTTTTAGCACCCCGCGTGGCCCTAGATAAATTCCTACCTCTGTCGGGTCAAGTCCCACCGCCTCGGCAATAACCCCTTCATAATAGCGCCTTCGTTGCCATAGCAGTGCGAGCGCGTCATCGGCAACCTGAACGAAGGCGCGCTTATAGAGGCGCCGCCAACGTAGATTATCGGCTAAGGCCCAGAGAGCAGTATCGTGGCGCTCCGTTGCCCGACTGAGACATTGCGTCAAGAGCCCCTCGTCGGTGAGAGCCAAAAGTTCCCCTTCGGTAAAGCCCGCCCTCTCTACCATTTTGGCCAACATAGTTCCGGCGGCTAACTTGGCATGGTGATAGTAAAGCCTCTCGGTCAAGTAGTACCTTAGTCGCAAAAGATGCACTAACTCCGAGCGGGCATCGGGGCGGTCAAGGCCCTTATGCACTAAACGGTACACCAAGCGTCCATCTCTAACAGAAAAATTATCCAAGACTCGGTCATCATAATCATGCACGAGGCCGGCAAAGTAGGCATCACGGCGCAGGTAGTCTAGGACATCGGCATCGATAGTGCCTTTTATTATCTCGCTAAGATAAGATTCTGCCCCAGGCAATGTTTCGAGTAAGATGTCCGCAACTTGGCCGTAGAGACCGGCACGAGAAAGAATAGCCATCACCTCGGTGTCACTTAAGACCCGTGCCAGACGCGCCTTGGAATCGTGTTTCGCGAAAAGGGAAAACTCTTCTTCGAGGGTGTGCCCAAAAGGCATATGCCCCACATCATGCAGCAAAGCGGCACAACCTACCGCCAGCAATTCGGTGGGGCAAGGGTTTTCGGCCACACCTTGGTACAGACGCCGCGCCATGTGGTAGGCGCCCAGACTATGGTCAAAGCGTGTATGCACACAACCCGGGTAGACGTAGTGCGTCAGACCAAGCTGCTTAACGCCCCGCAAGCGCTGCAGCGCCTTGGTATCTAGTAGCCCTTTCGCCACTTGGTCGATAACAATATCGCCATGGATAGGGTCCCTAATTCTCACCTAGCTCGCCCCTCTTTCTTCCCTTGCCCGCCCGGCAGGAATGTGCCGGACAGTGTCGAAACATATAGGCAACCGAAATATACTTACAGGAGGGCTACAGTTGAAGATTTTTATCAGTGTCGATATTGAGGGCATCTCCGGTGTGGTCAACAGCGACAGCACCGGACCGACCGGCAAGGACTATAGCGAAGCATGCCGACAGATGACGGCAGAAGTCAATGCGGCTATTCAAGGCGCACTGGCCGCCGGCGCCACCGAGATTATTGTCAACGACAGTCACGGCGGCATGAACAACCTCATCCCAAAAGACCTGCACCCAGTGGCGCTGGTCATCCTCGGCACACCCAAACCCCTCATGATGATGGAGGGCGTCGATACGAGCTGTGCCGCTGCGATGTTCATCGGCTACCACTCCCGCATGCATGCCGCCGGCGTCCTCGCCCACACCATCAGCGGAGGCGTGGTGAGCAATGTATGGGTCAACGGTGTGCTCTGCGGCGAAATCGGCATCAACGCCGGCCTAGCGGGACATTTTGGTGTGCCGGTAATCTTAGTGAGCGGCGACAGTGACGCAGCCGGCGAGGCCCAGGCGCTCATCAAGGGCACTGAGGTCGCCATCGTCAAAGAGGCGGTAACCCGCTACAGCGCGAAAAACCTGCACCCTGAAAAAGCCACCTCACTTATCAAGCAACAGGCCGAACGGGCCGTGCAAAGACTGTCTAGCATAGAGACGCTCACGTTCTCCGCCCCGGTCACCATGCGCTTAGAGCTACTTAATTCCGGCATGGCCGATGCCGCTAGCTTTCTTCCCCACTCAAAGCGCCTTGACGGGCGCACCGTCGAGTACACGGCGGAGGATTATGTCACCGCTTTTCAGGGTCTGCGGGCCATGATAACCCTAGCCTCCAAGAACTAGTGCTTGCAGCATGGGCAGTCCTTCTGCACCTTTTCTAGGCCCAAATCTTCCAGTTGCGCCGCAAAACGACCGCGAAAAGCGGCCAAATACTGCTCGCGCAACTGCCCCTGCTCGCTTTGTTCCTCAGGGGATAGCCCGATTTCGCGTTTTTTCTTGGCCAAGGCATTGAGACGGGCAAGTTTTTCTTCACTGAGCATACGAACCCTCCTTAGGCACTGTAAGCGTCCCGACTGCAAAGTTCGAGCGTTAAACCTATATTACAATTCTTACAACGAAAACGCTACTCAGCTTTTATTTTTTCAGCAGTAGCAAGGCACCGGCAGCGAGCAGGAGCACCCCTATGCCCTTCTGCCAAGTAAACTGCACGCGCAGAAGACCAAAAAGGCCGAGGTGGTCGATGATAAGGGCAGTGCCCACCTGACCGACGATAATGAGGGTGGTCGCCACCGCTACGCCGAGCTTCGGAATACTCACCGCCACCAAGTAGATAATCCCCACCCCAAGTATCCCTCCAAGGTAGTATACCCATGACACTTCAAGCCACTTCCGCGACATGGGCGTGCGCAGAAAGGGCAAAAAGACTAGGACCAAGGCCACCAGCGAACCTACCAAGTGCACCACCAAGGTCGCTCTGATCACGCCGACATGCTTGCCGAGCCCGGCATTCATACTCCCCTGTACCGCCATCAAGACCCCCGAGAAAAAAGCCATTACTGCGCCGAAAATGCCCAAGTTAACCACCTCGCCCCTTTGTCTACCCCGTAGTCTTGCTCACACCTCCTTCCGCAATGCATGCCGCTATGCGCTTAGGGCTGCTGCATGTTATAATCTTCGGGGAGGTGGTCAAGATGGGTGCAAAGTGCAAGAAGATTTTTAAAATAGGTAAGCAGTTGAAAATGGACAAGGTACAACCCCAGGCAACAACCGGACAAAAAGGAAAAAGACCGACTAGGTAGTCGGTCTTTTTCTATGTCCCACGAGGGCTTCCTAGTCCGTTCTCGCGCGGCGCGTGCCGAGCAGCCATTCTCTAATGGCCTCAAAATGAGCTGCCACTGCTTGGTCGAGAAACCATTCTTGCGCTAGGAGGCCCGCATTTTGGGGGTTCGAGAGAAAGGCGGTTTCGGTGAGGATGGCCGGGACGGTGGTGCGCTGCAACACGGCAAAGTTGGCCGTGAGCACCCCCCTATCGTTAAGACCCAGTGCCACTAAGCGGCGATGCACCCCAAGCCCCAGAGAGAAGCTACCTTCGGTTACACCATGAAAAGTCTGCGTACCCGAAATTTGGGGGTTGGTGTGCGCATTGTTATGGATGCTCACCAAGAGGTCGGCGCCGGAACCGTTGGCGATAGCCACCCTCTCGGCCAGGGTGAGACCCACATCGGTAGAGCGCGTCATGATGACTGTAGCGCCCGCGGCTTCTAACTTGGTTCGCAGCTTGTGCGACATGGTTAAGTTTACATCGCTCTCCCGTAGCCCACTCGCCGCTATGGCTCCCGGGTCTCTGCCGCCGTGCCCGGGGTCGATGACCACAGTGAAACGAGACAGGCCCGCACCTAGATTAGGCGTTGGCGGAAGGGCATCTTCTTCCCCCGTGGCAAAAGAAAACACCAAGAGGCTACCCAGAATAAATCCTGATCCGGCCCTACCATTAACTTGGACCCAATCGCCGCTTAACCCCGTAATGGCAACAGTCTGGCCCCGCGGGTGAGCAGTGAGTACGGGGAAAGTGGTGCCTGGGCCACTGCGCTGATTGACTAATTCAGCACCGATGCGGGCCAAGGCCTGTCCATCGACCGGGGAGAGAAATTCGCGCGCGACAAAGCCGATTGCCCCGTTTTCTAATAGTACCCGCGCCCAAGTGTCCTCACTTAAGACGGCCACCGGCGTGCCGCGCGTGAGCCTGGCGATTACCGGAAATTGCGTGCCGGCCCCACTGCGCAAGTTGAGCAAGCTAACATTGACCTTCGCTAGGGGCACGCTGACATCTTGGTCAGGTTCTACGACCGAGGCGACAAAATCAGCGTGGACAAAACCCAGACCGCCCGCCGTGCGTACCTGGAGCCAACTGCCCATATGCCCGGTCACCGCAAGGAGTTGACCTTCGCGCACCGTGCCCAGCACCGGGTAGGAGGTAGCCGGCCCTTGGCGCACATTAAGAGAGGCCACACGGACAGACACGTTCCGCGGCTCGGCCACAAAGCCAGGCTCATCGGCTACGAACTGACCAAAAACCCAACCCGTCCTGCCGGTGGTCGTCATTACCTGTTTCCAGTCTCCCGACTCCGCGAGTACAACCAGCGGTGTGGCCAGAGGGAGAGTGGCCACCACCTGAAAAGCCTGTCCGGGTCCGCTACGCAAATTGAGCATAGCCGTGCTGACCACCCCCGGGGTGGCAGCCCAAGCCGAAGATACAAGGGTCACGATTATCAAAACAGTGATCAAGGCGATTAGGCGCTTCATTTTATTCCTCCATTCTGTAACTGCAATTAAGGCGACTCCGGCGTCAGAGGGGCAAGTCGCCAAGTGAAGTTAGCAAAGCGGCGATAGAGATCCGTCAGTTCAAGGTGGATCTGATGGCGATTTTGAAAAGTGCCTATTTCCACAATGAAGGCCGGCCGCTTATAGGTGCCGATGAAGTAATCCTTAAGATGCGCCCCAATAGCCATGTCGAGGTCATCACTAACAGCAAAACCTAGTGCTCCAGCCACCCGGCGGGCCAGGGAACGGTCGCGCTCCAGATGTTCAGTCTGATTGTAGTGCCAAAAAATCACGTTGCCGGAAGAGTGAAAATCGTAAAGAATGTCGGGCTTGTACGTGGCAATGGCCAACATAACCGCTTGCGTCTCCCGCTCGCTGGCTGGGGCCCTCCCCGGGTGGAACTCCGGCCCGGGTGTCCTTGGCAAGTGGCGACTCATCTCGGCAAAGCCATGGGGGAAGTTGCGGTTAATGTCCACCCCCCACGCATTGGCCTTCCAGTCCCTGATGTCTAGCCCCCAAAAATCGCCCACCAAGGGTCGGCGCTCGCCTTGGGCAATGCGCATGCCGTCGGGATTCACGAGCGGCAAGAACACCAAACGATAGTCGGCAAGGACCCGCACGGCTTCTGGCACCCCAGTCGCCTGCTGATAAAGCAGCGCCGCCAATTCTCGCATCACTAGGTAGCTCGTTACCCACTCCCAGCCATGCATGCCGGCGGTAATCATCACCGTCTGCGGTCCGCTCCCTAGCACCACCGCATAGATTGGGCTGCCAAAGGTAGAGTTAGCCAGACGATCGACCTTGAGATGGGGGTAGGCCTCGGCCAGCTTCCCCAAGTGATCATAGAGCAAGCCTACGCTATACACCCTATCTACATTAATTTGCAGGTTGAGCGGGCGAGTGCTCACTCTTTCGCCCGGCACCGCATCGACTACCGGCGCGTAAGACGTAGACTCACCCACGGGCATGACGGCCACGAAAAAACACAGAAGGACTGCTAACGCACCACGCAACCCCATGCCTCCCTTCAACATGCTACACTCTTAATTTTCGACGCCAGAGGGCAAACTCCTGCCGCCAGAAGCCCCCGCCAGCCTGTCCAATTTATGGCCCTTTCCGCGCCTCGCGCGTAATGTGGTAACGGAAGGGGGTGATTTTAATGATGCACACCCGAAGGGCTAGGTTCTGCCGCCTCGTCCACCACGGCATTTGCCACCAACGGTCCACTGTGCGCGGTTTCTTGGCGCTAGCCCGCCTTGCACCTAATGCCGATGTGGCCACGCTCATGCGTTCTTTCGCCGCCGAAGCCCAAGTCTCGATAGACGCCTTGCTCGAGCAACGGCGTCTCCACTGCCCACACACCTTGCCCATAGTAGTCCCATAACACCCGCCTAGCTAGCACCAGAGCACCACATGGGGAGGAGCAATCCTCCCCCTTAATTTGCTTCGCAGCTTCGGCTCATTTGGCCCGATAAAATTCTCTCGAGAGCGAAAGGTTACGACACAATTATGTCGAAATAACGTATGTAGAAGCATTGTACCTCTACAACTCAACGATGACAGGCAGGTAGTGACATGCGCAGAATTCCGTTATACGCCCTACAGCCCGGCATGAAGGTAGCCCGCCCAGTGCATGGACCGGAGGGCCAAGTTTTGTTGCAACGCAACATGGTCCTAACTCGCCGGTACATCACTCAACTGAAATGCCTAGGACTGACCTTTTTGTACATAGATGATGGCTTGCTCGACAACCACGACGTAGCCGATGTCATCCGTGACGAAACCCGTTACGAAGCCGTCCAGCGAGTACGCGAACTAGTCGCTGCCGTAGAAACCCCAAACCCGGTCAGTCATGTCCTGCTCCGCACCCAGCAGGCAGCGAGGACGGTGCACGATATTGTCAGCGACCTGTTAGAGCAGCGCCATCTCATGGTCAACCTCGTTGACATTCGACTGGAGGATGACTACCTTTTTGGGCATTCCGTAAACGTATGCATTCTGTCACTCATCACCGGCATCACGCTAGGTCTAAAGAGAGAACAGTTGGCACAACTAGGAATTGGCTCTATTTTACATGACGTTGGCAAGGGCTTAATACCCCACGATATACTTTACAAGGCCGGCTCATTGACCGCTGCTGAATTTGACATCGTCAAGAAGCACACCACCAAGGGCTACGACCTCCTCCACACCATGCCGGAGGGGAGGGAGGTGGCGCTTGAGCATCACGAGCGTTACGACGGGCATGGCTATCCAAACGGCAAAAAGGGCGAGGAAATCCACCTGCACTCGCAAATCGCCTCCATCTGCGATGTCTACGACGCCGTCACTTCAGCTAGAATCTACCGTGCCGCGCACCCGACTCACGAGGCTGTAGAGTTAATATCGGCCTCCGGCAACCATGCCTTTAGCCTCAACTTAGTTCATAAATTTCTGCAAAACATCGCCGCCTACCCCTCGGGGTCGATCGTTGAATTGTCTGACAAGCGTGTGGGCATCGTCATCGACACTCCCGCCGGATTTAGCAAGTACCCACGCGTGAAACTACTCTTCGACCAAGACAAACAGCTAATCAAGAAATACACTGTCATCAACACCTTCGAGCACACCACGCTCAACATCCGCAAGGTTTTGACCGAAGAAGAATTTGCCGCATTGCGTGGGGTCTCCATCTAACACCTCACACCTAACAAGGAGGGGCATTATGCGTCGCATTGACCTGCCCAACATTGTTCCCGGCATGGTTATAGGGCGAAGCCTCTACAACAGCCTTGGACAAACCCTGCTCAAAAGTGGCACCATGCTGTCCGCAAACTACATCCGTCGCTTAGAGATGCTCGGTATCCCCTGTCTCTACATACGCGAGCCGTCCCTCAACCTGCCGGAAGTGAAGGATGTCATCTCCGACGAAACGCGCGTCACCGCCATGGTGCGCGTGCGCGATATACTCGAGGACCCGAGCAAAGAAACCATCGCCCTTAGGACCGAAGGGGCTTTAAGCTCGGTCAAGGACATTGTGCGCGAGCTCCTTAGAAACAGCCATGCGGTCGTCAACCTGACTGATATCCGCTTAGACGATGACTACCTCTTTGCGCATTCGGTCAATGTCTGCGTCCTGGCCTTGCTCACCTGCATATCACTCGGCTACACACAAAACAAGCTCCACGAGGTGGGCCTCGGAGCTCTATTTCATGATGTCGGCAAGATAATGATTCCTAAACCCATTTTGAACAAACCAGGGAGCCTGAGCCCCGAAGAGTATGCCATCATCAAGCGCCATACCGACCATGGCTACCTGCTCCTCAAGGACATCCCCATCGCCAAAGATATCGCCTACCAACACCATGAGCGCGTCGATGGCACCGGCTACCCGCAGGCGCTCACAGGGGGCCACATCCTCGAAACAAGCCAGATAGTTGCGATGGCCGATGTTTTTGACGCCCTCACCGCCCATCGCCAGTACCGCATGGGTTTCCCGGCGCACGAGGCTTACGAATACTTATCCGCCTCCGGCAACAAGGCCTTTGACATGCGCCTGCTCCGTGTTTTCCTGAAGAACATCGCCGCCTACCCAAGCGGGCTGACCGTAGAACTGAGCGACGGCAGCAAGGCCATCGTCCTCGATACCGCACCGGGAGCACCGCTCTATCCCCGTGTGCGCCTGCTCAGTACGCAGTCCGATATTGAACTCAACCACTCCACCCTGCGCATCGTTAAAGTGCTCACGGGGAGCGAGTCTGTCGCCGGCAACTAACGGGGCTCACACATGCCCTTAATAAGTGTCGCCCGCCGCTCGCGGTCACGCTTGAGACGCTCGGCCAGCACTACGGCCAAAGCTTCGGCGCGCGCGGCCTCAAAGTCTTCATTGATGATGATGTAATCGTAGTTTTCCGCCTGCTGCAATTGCTCATAGGCATTGCCCATACGCCGCTCGAGATTAACTTCTTGGCTGCGGCGAGTGATACGCCCGGCAATGACCTCTAACGAAGGCGGAGCAATAAAGATACTGACCAAGCGCTTCGTTGTCTTCTTATACTTGTACATGCCGTTAAAATCCAGCTCCATGAGCCTATCGGGTCCAACATTAGGATCAAACTGAGGCGAGCCGTAGTAGTGGTCGTGGTAGACCTGCTCGTACTCGGCGATTTCGCTTTGCTCAATTTTCGCCCTAAATTCTTCCGCAGTCACAAAATTATAGTCAAAGCCGTTTTCCTCATTAGGTCGCGGCAGGCGCGTCGTAAATGTGGCAACTTTAACTATGTCCTTAAAAGCCGCGATAATCGCGCGCATAATCGTCCCCTTGCCCGACCCCGAAGGCCCGGTGACCACAAATAAGATAGGTTCCCTCATCTGTCTCCCCCTCTACCAGTTGACGGCATTATACCACCCCCGTGGTCCCCCTTCAACCCCCTGCGAGTTATGCCCGTTTGTCTAGCACAGCAGTATGTGTTAAGATGTTGCAAATATCTAGAGCTAGAGGTGATATTGTGGTTAATGCACTCGATATCTTGCGCGAACGGGGTTTTATCAAGCAACTCACCCACGATGAGCCGCTTAAAGATTTGCTCGGGCGAGAGTCCGTGACCTGCTATGTCGGCCTCGACCCCACCGCAGACAGCCTGCATATCGGGCACACCGTACCCATTATGGCCTTGGCTCACCTGCAGCGCGCCGGGCATCGCCCCATCGTCATTCTCGGCGGCGGCACCGCCATGATTGGCGACCCTAGCGGCAAAACCGATATGCGCCCCATGCTCACCGCCCTGCAAATCGAGCACAATGTCCGTGGTATTGCGGCGCAGCTCGACCGCTTTCTCACCGCAGACGAACCTCGTCCTATATATTTGAACAACAACGCCTGGCTCTCTGAACTGGCGTACATCCCCTTCCTGCGCGAGGTGGGAGTGCATTTTTCGGTCAACCGTATGCTCACCGCCGAGTGCTACAAAGGTCGCCTAGACGGCGGTTTGTCCTTTATCGAATTTAATTACATGCTCCTGCAGTCCTACGACTTTCTGCATCTGTACCGCAACTATGGTTGCCGCCTCCAGATGGGCGGCGATGACCAGTGGTCAAACATCTTAGCCGGGGCCGACCTCATTCGCCGGGTTGAACGCGAGGAATGCTACGGCATCACCTACCCCCTCGTGACCACCGCCGGCGGCAAAAAAATGGGCAAGACCGAAGCCGGTGCGATTTGGCTTGATGCCCAGCGCACCACCGTGCATGACTTTTACCAGTACTGGCGCAACACCCATGACGCCGATGTCGAAAGATTCTTGGCCATCTTCACCTTCTTGCCGATGTCTGAGGTCAGGCGCTTAGGGCAATTGGCGGGGCAGGACATCAACGAGGCCAAAAAAATACTCGCCTTTGAAACCACCAAGCTGGTCCACGGCGAAGACAATGCTAAGAAAGCGGAGCTTGCCGCCACCGCCCTCTTTGCGGGCGGAGAAGACAGCACCGGAGTACCGACGGTCTATATCGTCCCCCACATCTTAGAAGAAGGGCGAAGTGTAGCCGACCTCTTGGTAGAGGCCAACATTATGTCGTCTAAGGGAGAGGTTAAAAGGCTCATCCAAGGTGGTGGGCTGTATATTAACTCGGCCCGCATTGATAATGCGGACCTCGTGATTGACAAAAATTTCTTGACCGCAGGGCGCATCGAAGTGCGCCGTGGCAAGAAGAGCTTCACTTACATTAAGCCCAGCTATTAAGCCCAGCCAGCCAGTCATGCCGTCCTAAGGACAGGGCTTAATAGTCGTGGCGCAAAAACTCGATAAAGACCAAATCCTCACCCATTATGTTAATGGTGAGCTCGCGCTGGCGTAAAAAATGGTGTTTTTTGTAGAATGCGACGGCCCTTTGGTCGTCCTTTTCTACAAGTGCCCACCACTTGGTCCTGGGATAGGCCGCGAGTATCGCCGCCAAGAGCGCCTGCCCGACACCCTGCCGCTGCACTGCGGGCAGCACATACAGCCGACTCAATTCGAGCCCGCTGTGGTCAAGCATCGGCACCACCTGGATAAAGCCCGTGAGGTTTTCATTGTGCTCTGCCACCCAAATACCCCCGGGCTGCACCTCAAGCGCTTTGGCGAGGGCCTCGTAACTATAGAATTGGTCCAAAAAGTGGCTCCTTGTTTCGGGACGCATAATTTCTCTATAAGTATGCTCCCACGCCATGCGGGCCACCGCCTGAATGGCCGGTATATCTTCCTTGGTGCCGCAACGAATCATGAACGTTCCCCCTACAAAGCAACTAAATAATAATTCCTTATCATCAGCATGATTCCTGCTCGGGGTGAAAATATTAGTTTTTGGGGTCGCAGGTGGGAACTAGCGACGGGAAGAGGCGTATTATTTGGCGAGCCCAGAGAAAAGTTCGAGGAGGAATGATGATGCTCCGTTTTCAGAACATCTCCAAAGCCTACCAAAAGGGCAAGGTCAAGGCGGTCGACGGCCTCGACCTCACTGTCAATCCAGGCGAGATATTTGGATTCCTCGGCCCGAACGGCGCCGGCAAAACCACCTCTATCAAGATGGTGGTGGGGTTACTCCGCCAAGATGAAGGTAAGATTACCGTCAACGGACATGACACCCATAGCGAGCCCTTGCGGGCCAAGGAGAGCATCGGCTTTGTGCCGGACAACCCCGACCTCTACGACAAACTAACCGGCATGGAGTACATTAACTTTATCGCCGACGTCTACCAAGTGAGTAGCTTCGAGCGGCGCCAAAGGCTCGAGCGTCTGGTAAATATGTTCGAGATTAGCGGCGCTATGGGTGACCTCATCGGCAGTTTTTCGCATGGCATGAAGCAGAAACTCGCCTTGACCGCCGCATTAATCCACGAGCCCCCGCTCCTCATCCTAGATGAGCCGATGGTTGGGCTTGACCCCCGCTCCGCCCACCTTTTCAAGGAACTGATGAATGAGCACTGCCGCCAAGGCAGGACCGTCTTCTTTTCGACCCATATCCTTGATGTCGCCGAGCGGCTCTGCCATCGCGTGGGCATTATCAAGAAGGGCAAGCTTATTGCCTGTGGCACCCTCGATGAACTGCGCCATCAGGTCGGCCAAAAGGGCTCGCTCGAGAGCGTCTTTCTTGAGGTGACCGAGCAATGACCGCCCTACTTAGCCTGTTTCGCATCTCTTTACAGAGTTACTTTGGCCTCTCGGCCATGCGCATTAAGTATCTAAAAAAGAAACAGCAGCTCTGGGAGCCGTTCCTCGTGGTCTTTGCCGTTATCGTCGGCGGGGCAAGCTTTGGCAGCATGTTCTATTTTTCGGCCTTGCAGATGGCGCGGGGTGCCGCGCTTTTGGGTCAGGCCGATGCCGTCCTCACCATGTACATCTTAGTGGCGCAGATGCTGGCCTTGATGTTCGGCTTGTTCGCCATGACCTCTATTTTCTACTTTTCCAACGACCTCGACATCCTCGTTCCCCTCCCCCTGCGCGCCTGGCATATATTGGCGACGAAATTTTCGCTGGTCAATATCACCGAATATGCACCGGTTGTTGTGGTTCTAGTCCCGACTTTGCTGGCCTATCACCGCATCGTGGGCCTATCGCTCGTCGGTTGGGTGGGGGCTTTCATCACAATGGTCTTTGTGCCCATCATCCCTCTGGCCCTAGCCGGCATCTTGGCCGTGACCGTCATGCGGGGCGTCAACCGTCGCCATCGCGACATACTCATGGTCGTGGCCAGCCTAGTGTTGCTGGTAGTAATTTTTTACTTGCAGTACCAATTCATGTCAGATTTGACGGGGCAGGTAGACGCAGAGGACATTATCAATAACCGCATAGATTTTGTCAATGTCGTCGGGGCGGCTTTTCCTCCCGCTGTCTGGGCCACGCGCGCTATCGCCGCCGAGGTTACCGGTGAGCGTTTGACCAATCTAGCCTACCTCTTCTTCACCGCAGCGCTGGCCATCGGCGCATTCTTGATGGTCGGGCAGAAAGTCTTCTACGGCGGATTGGTGGGCGGAGCGGAGAAGGTGCGCCGCGGCGTAGTCTACACCTCGCGTGTCATCGAGCGGCAGGCAGTGCAAAGTTCGACCGCGAAAGCCTTGCTGCTTAGGGAGTTCCGACTCTTTGTGCGCATGCCCATCTGGCTGATGAACGGGTTTCTCACCGTCATTCTCTTTCCGCTCATGGCCTTTTTCCCTGCCTTTTTTGGCGCCACCGGCGACATCAACAGCCTGACCGCTATCGCCCGCCAGCACCCGCAGGGGCTCGCCATCGCCACACTTATTGCGGCTGGGGCCATCGCCATGATGACCAGCCTTAACACCCTGACCAGCACCTCCATCAGTCGCGAGGGCAAGCACCTCTGGATAATAAAGTCCCTCCCCGTCGACGCCAAGACCCAAGTGCGGGCCAAACTTTGCTTCGCTCTAGCCGCAGCCCTACTGAGTAGCCTGCCGCTCATCGCGGTTTATGCCGTACTTATAAACCCAGGTGGGTTCCACCTGGTCATAGCTTTCGCTCTAGGCATTACCGCCGGCCTTACCCCCCAGGTGCTCGGGCTATGGTTTGACCTGTGGCGACCCTTTTTAACCTGGAGCAACCCCCAGCATGCGGTCAAAAATAACTTGAACGCCGTAAGCCCCCTTATTGTCATGATACCGCTTGGCTACCTGAGTTACCTCGGCTACATGGCACTCATCGCGAGCGGCACTACTGTTCCTTTGTTGGTGCTCCTCGCCGCCCACGCCGCACTGGCAGTAACTGCCGTCACTGCCCTGCTGGCAAAAGCCGACCACCTCTACGCCCGACTAGAAGTGAAGGGTTAGCATGGCGGCAGCAGAACATCGCTTCACTTACACCGTCGGCGCCGAGGACAATCAGAAAAAGGTCAGCCAGGTCCTAACCACGCGCCTCGGTATGTCAGGCCAGACTTTAATCAGGCTGAAGCGTAGCGGAACGGTCGAAAATAACGGCCTCCCCGTGTACCTAAAAGATCTCGTTCGATCGGGGGATAGATTGACTGTTGTCCTGCGCGAAGAAAGGCAACAAGATCTTTTGCCCGAGGAGGTCCATTTAGATATCACCTTTGAAGACGAGCACCTCATCGTCATTAACAAACCCCCGGGCATGGTGGTCCACCCCACCAAAGGCTATTTGGCGGGCACCTTGGCGAACGCCCTTGTGGCCCACTATGCCAAGACCGGACAAAGCCTCATCGTCCGCCCCGTTCACCGCTTGGACCGCGACACCTCGGGGCTGGTCCTCTGGGCCAAGAACCCCCATGTGCAAGCCGTCCTCACTGCGGAGCATAGTTCCGGTGAGTGGCAAAAGAGCTACTTGGCCATGGTTACCGGAGTGGTACAGGCCGATTCCGGCCGCATCGATGCGCCAATCATGCGGGTCGGGGGCGGCAGTCGCGCCCGGGTCGTATCTCCCGAGGGGCAGCAGGCGATCACGCTCTGGGAGAAAATCGCCGTGCATGGCGATAACACCCTGCAAAAAGTCACCCTCATTACCGGCCGCACCCACCAAGTCAGGGTACACATGGCCCACATCGGACACCCGTTAGTAGGGGATGAGGTCTACGGATCATTTTCGCCACTGATCTCCAGGCAAGCTTTACACGCCGCCTGGCAGTCGTTTAGGCACCCGGTTTCCGGCGAGAGAATATCTCTCTTCGTGCCACCGCCCGCAGATTTTCAGGCCCTGCTATTTCCCACAAGCTAGGCGCATGTTACCCCGACGTTGACAGCCCCTCGCAAAAAAATACGGCATGTCCTTGTCAATACGGGGTCGGCGTGCCATGTCACGCCGCTACCTGGGGAAAACCGGCGCGCCGTATATGGGGTCGGCGTGCCATGTCACGCCGCTACCTGGGAAGGGTGCCGCGACCCACACGGGAGGTTGTAGCGCCGGCACAAAAGCCGGCGACCTCGGCGGTGCTGGGGTTACGGACTGGGCGGTCATAGGGTTACACGGGGTTACACGGCGGGTAGGGTCGGCGTGCCATGTCACGCCGCTACCTGGGAAGGGTGCCACTACCCACACGGGAGGTTGTAGCGCCGGCACAAGGGCCGGCGACCTCGGCCATACATCCGCGGCGTAAACCTCTAATATAGGAGGTGGATAATGGACTGGATGAAGTGTCGCAGAACCACTACCCGCTTAGAGTGCTGGGACTATACCCAAGGAGCTTATTACTACATCACTATCTGCACCAAGGACCAACACCCTCATTTCGGGATGATCCAAGATGGACACATGCATCTTTCTCGCATGGGAGAACACGCACAGGTATGCCTAGGAGCAATTCATGATCACTTCTCCCATGTAGAAATCGATTGTTTCGTCGTAATGCCTAATCACATTCACGCCATTCTAATCTTTGATAACACCCCTTCCGGGAGAAAAACCACTATTCACGGACTTAGTGCCATTTCTAAACCCAAGGGCGGTTCCCTAGGCCATGTATTGTCATGCTACAAGGCAGCAGTGACTAAGTGGTGCCGGGAAAACGGTTACAACGAGTTTGCATGGCAGCCACGTTTTTACGACCACATCATTCGGAATGAGAAGTCACTGCACCTAATTAGGCGGTACATTGAAAACAACCCTCTCCGGTGGGAGTTGGAGCGGGAATCGCCCGAGAATATTGGGGATTTTATTTGATCGGTTACGGACCGGGGGAGGGTGTCAGGTCGGCGTGCCATGTCACGCCGCTACTTGGGAAGGGTGCCACTACCCACACGGGAGGTTGTAGCGCCGGCACAAAAGCCGGCGACCTCGGCGTGGTTTTTCCATCATGGTTACGACCGGGGAGGGTCGGCGTGCCATGTCACGCCGCTACCTAGGGAAAACCGGCACGCCGTATATGGGGTCGGCGTGCCATGTCACGCCGCTACCCGGGGCGGTGTCTCGCCGGCAGATTTTCAGGACCTGCTATTTCCCACAAGCTAGGCGCATGTTATACTGTTACTTGATAATCATAAGAAGGAAGGAGGGACTCTTGTGAGTAAAGAAAAGGTTGTGAAGAAGGCCACCAAGAAGCCCAAGCAAGAAAAACCCAAAAAAGAGAAAAAAGTCTACTAAGCGAGCGACTAAAGAAGACTGGTCCTCTCTTGACAGGAGGATGTTCCTTGCCGAACTCACCCCTCTTTCGTGCCGCAACCTGGCTGCTCATGGTCCTGCTTATCGCCCTCGTGGGCAGCGAAGTGCCCTTCATCTTCTCTCCGCTCATCGTCGCTTTTCGAGCGGTGTTCTTCCCGGCGCTTATCGCCGGGCTTTTCTATTACTGGCTAAACCCTATCGTCCGCCGGCTTGGCAACTTGCGTCTGCCTAACAACTTGCGCCTACCTAAGGGCCTAGCCATTATGCTCGTCTTTGGACTGATCATAGGTACTGTGGCTCTCCTAGTCGCTCTCGCCGGCCCACCACTGCAACAACAAATCGCGGGCCTAGTGAGTAACGCGCCCCGTTTAGTCAGAGTGCTGCAAGGGCACCTCCTGACCCTAGAGGAGAACGAGTGGGTGGTGCGCCTCCTCGGTCCTCAGGCCCTCAACTTAGACGGCCTAGTCAATCAGGTAACCGCTCTCGCCAGTTCGCTCCTCACCACCATCGGGGAGAACATTACCCCGATTATCAAGGTTACGACCGATGTCTTGACCATGCTGTTTCTTGTTCCCTTCATCCTCTTCTACATGCTCGCTGACGGCGAAAAGCTCGCCCCCACACTCGTCAGCTACCTCTTGCCCCAGTCTTTGCAGGACGAGGGAAGAAGAATACTGCGCGACATGGACCAAGCCCTCAGCGCCTACATACAAGGCCAGGCCTTGGTTAGTCTTTCGGTGGGCTTGCTTACCTTCCTCGGCTACTTAATCATTGGTCTAGACTACGCCCTCTTGCTCGCCTTGGTGATGGCGGTGACGAACATCATTCCCTTCGTCGGACCCCTCCTTGGTGGCATACCCGCAATCATCGTCGGGCTGGTCATGTCGCCGGGCATGGCAGTGCGGGTCCTCTTCGTCATCGTGGTAGCACAACAGGTCGAGAGCCTGCTGATTTCGCCGCGCATCATGGGGAAGAAACTCGGTAGCCACCCTGTCGTCATCCTCTTTGTCATCCTTATCTCCGGTAGCTTAGCCGGCTTCTGGGGAGTCCTTTTCGCCATCCCCGCCTTCGCGGTGCTCAGGGTGGCAGTGAGCCACCTGTACTCCCTGGCCTTGCTCTATCGCCATAATTTCACGAAGTCTAATCCAGACTAACCGCCTCTCCCAAGCGGAACAAATAGAGGTATTTTTCGGCCACCGCTTGCCGCGCTATGGTACTCACCGCTTGGGCGTAGTAAGACAATTGCACTTCATACTTCTTAACTAAGTTATCCCTGGTCTCCCTCGTCACTTGGTCAGACTTAAAGTCGACGATGATGAGGCGTTCTCCCTCTCTAAAAAGACAGTCAATCACACCCTGAATGTAGGACTGTTCTCCCTCGACATCGGGGTGTATGGCTTTTGCATCCACCGCCAAGGCAAAAGGCAACTCCCGCCATACTTCGTCAGCCGCGAGCAGACGCCTCCCGAGCGGGCTCGCGAAAAATCCCAGTATCAAGGCAATGTCCACACTATGAGTCTCCGCCTTGGTCAAAAGCTGTCGCTCGAGCAGGTTCTCTAGGAGCAAGGCGACACTCTCCCCGGTCACGTCCTTAGATAAGTCGATGTGCAGCATCACCATATGCAGTGCTGTACCAAGTTCCGCCCCCGTAAGGGCGGATTTTTTAGTTTTAGGCACGCTGGGCCTCGGCCTATTGATGACCGGCTCCTCCGGCTCCTCCATCTCCTCGCGGCTAACCCTCGCCTTGAGCTCCGAAACCGAACTCTTAATACGGGCTGTAGTGGCAGGCAAGTGAGGGTACCGCCACTCAAAAAGATGCTTGACCGCCGCGCCAAAACCATGGTCGGCAAGCGGCAGCCCCGCTCTAATGTTTTGCAGTTCGTCGGCGTGGTCTGGCTGCGCTGCGACTTCGGCTCCGGTAATGTGGGGAAATATGCGCCGGAAACGAAGTCCGTCCTCTGCCCGCCCATCCTCGGACTGCAGGGAGGAATGTTGGTACACCGCCGGGCCCAGCCAGTCTAAGGGACAACGCCCCTTGACAATGGTCAATTGCGGCGTAGCCCTGTTACTTGACCCCAGCGCCTGCCATCGTTGCACCTTCGTCTCGAGATTTTTCCGTGACCCCGCTAAAATGAGTCGCTCCTTAGCACGAGTGAGGGCCACGTAGAGAATGCGCATTTCTTCAGACAACAGTTCTTGCATGAGGCGATGTTTAAGACCGTAGAAGGCTAGGGTGGGGTACTTGCAGCGCCATTCCAAATCTACGGTCGAGAGGCCAACCCCCATCTCCCGGTGGATAAGGAGGGGGCTGTTAAAGTCCTGCCGATTAAACTCGCGCCCCAGCCCCGCCACCACCACCACCGGAAACTCAAGGCCCTTGCTTTTGTGGATGCTCATGACCCGCACCACATCTTCGTTCTCGGCGAGAGCCGGCGCCTGACCGAGGTCCTGCTCATCTTCCTGCAAGCGATTAATAAAGCGCAAGAACTTAAAGAGGCCTTTGAAAGAAGTGCCCTCGAACTGACAGGCCCGGTCATAAAGGGCGCGTAAATTGGCTTGGCGCTGCACCCCATTAGGCAAAGCCCCTACATAGTTGTAATAACCGGTATCGCGGTACAGCCGCCAGATTAAATCCGGCAAGGGCTCCCGCACCGCAACTTCGCGCCAAGTATGGAGCACCGCCAAGAAATTCTCTAGAGTCTCAAATAATGCTCTCGGCACAAGGTCAGGCGTCTCGGCTGCTGCCCTTACCGCTGCCAAAAATGACCCTTCCCTCTGACTGGAGCGCACGGTCTCCAGCTCCGCTCCGGTCAATCCCACCCATGGCGCGCGCAGAACTGCCGCTAGGGCAATGTCCTGTTCGGGGTTATCGACCACCTTGAGCAGGCTCAGCATGACCGAGACTTCGGTCGCGGCAAAGTACCCCGTGCCAACGTCGACATGGGAGGGTATGGACATTTGGCTGAAGACCTCAGAAAACACCCCGCCCCAACTCTTCGCCGCCCGCAGGAGGATGACGATATCGCGGTAGCAGAGGGGGCGGCTTGCGCCTTGCTCCCTATCCCACACTAGATTTTTTCCACTGTGGACCAGCTCGGCAATGCGCTCAGCAATAGCCCTGGCCTCCTTGGTGGGTGTGTCCAAATCTAGGTCAATCGAGTTAAGAACAGCATCGCCACCTTCTGCGGCATCGGCTTCGTGTTCAACTCCGGCTCCGGCTCCGGCTCCGTCAGACCCGCTATCTTTATCCCCCGGCAGCGCATTGCTGTCTAGAAAGAGCAATTCAATCGTTGGTTCATCCTCAGTGGCCGGGTACTCCGCCGCCGACACTAAAGCGGCCTCGGCATCATAATCTACCTCGCCCACCCGCTGCGACATCAACTGCCGAAAGATGTGGTTTACCCCGGCAATAACATGCGGTCGACTGCGGAAGTTATGCGCGAGGTGCACAACAGTCCCCGGCGATGATTTCGCTCGGTAGCTATGGTACTTAGCCATAAAAAGGCTCGGGTCGGCCAATCTAAACCTGTAAATGCTCTGTTTAACATCGCCAACCGTCACCAAGTTTGTTCCCCGACTGATGAGCGACAGTATCTTTTCTTGCACGGCATTGATGTCTTGGTATTCGTCTACCAGTATTTCTTTGAATTGCTGCTTTAGTTCACTCGCCACTGGGCTGTCCTCCGGGGTAAGTAAGGACAGCACCAAGTGTTCGAGGTCATTAAAGTCGACTAGATTCCGCGCCCGCTTCGCGCGCTGAAACTCCTCTTGCACAGTTATGACCAGCTGCGCCAAAGTTTCAACCATGCCCTGAGCCACAAGCAGACCATGCCGCACCTCGGCTGCAGTTTGCGCTAGAGATGATTCAAGCAGCTCCTCGCGCAATATTTTTTTGCAGTTATCACGCGCTACTTTCGCCATACTTCGCAAAGCCTCGTCGACATCTTTCTTAATCGTTGGCAGTCGGTCAAATTTAACGGCGGCCAGACGACCGCGGAGCTCATCCCACTCGAGCAGAGGCGCCGCATCAACTAAGTCCTTGAGCTGACGGCATTCGACCTCAAGCAAAGGGAGGTAACTAGCCGGCCCTTTTTGCCTGCCGGCTAACTCGCAGGCCTCGACCAACTTATCCCTAGCTTCGTTCAGGGATTCGGCGATTGTTGAACTAAACTCTTGATACCACTTATGGTGTGCGAACCACCCCGTCGACGGGCATGGGGCATAGTGCCCGGCCAGCCCCTGCAGCCAGGACTGTGGGTCGGGCTGACTGCGGCTGTACTCGGCAAGCCGCAAAATCAGCCGACTTAGTTCGACATCGTCATGTTTGCCGCCAAACCCCTCCGCCAGGAGGACAAAGCTTGGCGATAGTTGCTCATAGCACCCTTCGAGGACTTTGTCCACCGCATCGGCCTTGATTATCTCGGCCTCGATGTCATCGGCGACTTTGAAGGCCGGGTCAAGGTCAAGGCGGTAGTAGTGCTGACGCAGTATCTCCAGACAAAAAGAGTGCAGGGTGCTGATAGAGCTCTTGTTGAGGAGCAATTGTTGCCGGCGCAAATCTACCTGCGTGGGGTCTTTTGCGGCTAGCTTGGCCAGCGCCTCGCCAAGGCGCGCCCTCATTTCGGAGGCCGCGGCATTAGTAAAGGTGACGACTAAGAATTCGTCAAGGTCGATTGGGTCTGCCGGGTCGAGCAGCCGCGCGATAATGCGCTCGACCAGCACCGCGGTCTTGCCGGCCCCGGCCCCTGCGGAAACCAAGAGGTTTGTTCCTCGCTCGTTAATGGCAGATTGCTGGTCCTTAGTCCACACTGTCCTCAACCCCCTCTCCTGCTCCGACTCCGAGCAACGCCCACACATCCTTTGGCTTAATCTTCGGCAGATGGCGATAGTTGCTGCCCTCTAGCGTGAGGTCAAATTGACAGACCGCTTTATATTCGCAGTAGGTACAGGCACATTTTTTGTCCAGTCTAATCGGCGCAATGTCGATTTTACCTTGCATGATTTCGGCGGCGACGGCCGCATAGACCCGCTCGATATGGGCCCGCATGGCGGACAATTGTTCAGCCGACCAGACATCATTCGATGGACATACCAAGGTTCCCTTTTCCTTCACCCTGACGGGGATGAGGGTCGATGTCGATGTTCCGGAGCCCAGTGACTTATCCATCAACTTGATAATATCAAGGTCATCAACGACCATCCCGGTGGTGCGGTACTTCTTCAACAGCTCTTGCGTGGCTTCAAGTGCTGACAATGGTCTCTCGGCCTGTAAGAGGGGGTTGTGGACATGAAAATACAGCGCACCGGCCGGCAGGACTTCACTTACCGGCTCGTCAACTAGGCCCGGCTCGTCAACTAGGCTCGTCCCCTTCCTGAGCGCCACCTCGAGGTAGGTCAAAAGCTGCAAACGCAGCCCGTAGTAAATCTCCGGCAAGGTCAGCGTATTCCGGCTGGACTTAAAGTCGATTACCCTTAAATAGAGCCTGGTCCCCATCTTAGCGCAATCAAGGCGGTCAATGCGCCCAGTCAGCTGAACCAGGCTGCCATCGGCGCAGGTAATTTCTAAGGCGGGCAAAAGACCATCATGCCCAAAGCCCAGTTCGACTTTAAGCGGCACAAAGCTACCCTGACGTGCATGTGCAGACAGGACTAGGGCCGAGCGCTCGACTACCTGCTGCAGTTTCCGGCCGAGATAGGACTGGCGTTTTGAACTGGTGAGGATACTGCTTTGCATTTTAGGCTGCAGTTCTGTGGCTACCTCTGTACTAATTTTTTGGCAGAGGTCCTTCGTCAAGTCCTGCCACGGCACCTCTTCTGCGTTCAAACGAGCATGGAACATCTCCAGCGCTTCGTGATAAAAATTGCCGATATCCGCTGAAGACAGCTTGAAGACCTTTCTCTCCCGCAATTTAAGCGTATACGCCGCAAAATAGGCAAAGGGGCAGGCTTTAAACCGCTCAATCCGTGAGACACTGCTCCGCAAGACTCTAGCCTTATCCCGATGATGGGTCTTGTTTGGCAAGGGGTGTTCAGCATTAGTGTAGTGGAGTGCCTCGACCACTTGCCGGGCTTGACTCTGCCACCTGTCCGCAACCGCTAAGTGCCCGTAGACATCCCACCACAAGGGGGATATTGCACCTCCCGCCTTAGCCTCACGCAAGGGCAGGCCGAGAGCCGCAAGGGCCAGGCGCGGGTGCGCGATGCGTCTTAAAATAGACAGACTGTCTTTGGGCATGGCGAGAGCTTCGTGCCGCACCGCGAGCTTCGGAAATTTGGCGAGTAGCCTTTTTAATTCGACCGATGGCAATAGCGCCGAGCCCCCCTCACTGGCCGAGGCATAGCTCAGCCAGAGCTGGTCGCTCGCGCGGGTCAGCGCCGTATAGAGCAAAAACTGCTCTTCGAAAACTTTATCTTGCAGGGTAAGCCCTAGGTCAAGCCCTATCATTGCCAGGCGCTCCTTTTCCCGGTCGGAGAAGACTCCGGGCGAAGGTGCTCGCGCCGGAAAAATACCTTCATTCAGCCCTAGGACTAAGGCCACCTTAACCATAGGCACGCGTGACCGGCCCGCCTCCACAATATATATCTGGTCCATGCTTGGCGGGATGAGCCCAAGGCGCAGGCTCTCCAGTCCCGTTTCTAGTATGGCTGCATATTCAGAGAGCGGCATCTCTGTCTCCCCTAGAATTTCGTCTAGCTGCTCAAATATGGCCATGACTGCACCATGCACCTGCGCATGCACCCGGGCCATTTGTAACTCGGCCTTAGCTTCGCTCTCCTGCGCCCACGTTTCCAGTGTCGCTGACACCTGCAAGTCGGCACTCAAAGTGAGGAGGGCCTGCGTAAAATCGCGCACCGTCCGGCCACCGGTCAAGGCGGCATGCAGGCGCGCGATGTGCGGTTGCACCGTCTGCCGCAGAGAGTTAAGAAGCTCGCCCTGCGCAAATCTCCACTCGGCATCGGTCAGATAGCGACTCCCGCGTAGACCCGTGGCCAGCAAAAAGTTATCCAAGGTGTCAATACCCTCCGCAGAAATGGCAAACAGGCCACTCTTAAAGCAGCGCATCACAGCTTCATATGGGTAGTCATCCATAATGAGCACCAAGGCCGCGCTGAGCAAATTAAGAAAGGGATGATGGCGCACGGCACGCTTTCGGTCGATAAAGATTGGCACATCGTAATCGGCAAAGGTAGTCGTAAAAAGACTTTCGTATAGACTGAGGTCGCGCACCACCAGGCATATATCCCTATACCGCAAGCCCTCATCGCGACAGAGGCGCACAATCTCGCGCGCGGCAGCATCCACCTCCACTCTGTGCGTAGCCGCCAGAACGACGCTCATGCCAAGCGGCGTTTCGGCCTCATCACCCGCCACCTCGCCCCGGCTTAAAAATTGCTCCAGTCGAGCGAGCGCCCTATTTTTTGCAAATCTATGTTGTTCACCAAGAATCACTGCGGGGTAGAGTTTGACTCTGCCCGCGGCGGCTAGACTGAGCAGCTTTTTTTTGGTGCTCCACGTGGGATAGAAGAGATGCGGAGCATCAAGATTGCGGTTTGCGTATTCACCGGGGAGGGTCAGGGCGACAGAAACTTTAGCCATGGCTATGAGTTTTTCAATGACCGCATATTCCTGCGGCATAAACCCCGAAAACCCATCCATCCAGACGCTGGCACCCTGAATATCTCCATAGTCGGCAATGTGTTTGGCTAGCCAGGCTATGCTGTCCTCACTGTCGATGAGCTGCTTAGCATGTTGCTTGCCCTGAAGTTTGGCATAGACTGTGGCTAGGTCTTGCAGCTTATCCGCTACTGACCTCGGCAGGGTCTCGCTGTTAGCGGCCAAAACTTCGCCCAAGTACTGCGGGGTAATGTTCTGCCGCTTGAGCTGCAAGATGAGGGCGGTGACCTCCGCCGCAAAACCAACTTGCCGCGCGGCGCGCACAAAGGGCTTAAGCTGACCCCGGCACTCCCCGAGTACCTGGCGAACGAGCATGGTCAGCCCCATTTCATTGAGGGGGGTCAAGGCGGCCCCCGCCACATGGTTCATCACTTGGTAGGCCAGACGCTGAAAACTGACCACCCTAACGCGCATTATGCCACCTAACCTGCCACACAGCGCTTGCTCGGTCTGAAAAGTTGCCTGCTCGGGCACCAGCACCCAGAGGGGCTTGCCTAGCGGCTCTCTTTGCACCTCACTCACGATTTCCTGCAAGATAGTCTCCGTCTTGCCGCTGCCTGCTCCCCCTAACAATAACCGTAGCGACAATGCCAAAACCCCTTTCACTCTCTGGCTATTATTCGTGCCATGCCGCTATATTCCTCTTGGCTAGGTACCGGACAAGTGTCAACACCATGACAAAACGCATAGTCTGTAACAGCTACTTAGGGGGTGATAGTCTGTATATTTACACTGTGGAACCTCAAGATACCCTGTACTTGCTCGCGCAGCGTTTTGCAACGAGCGTCAGCATCATCACCGCTGCCAATCCACCACTAGACCCGACCAATCTAGAGCCCGGACAAAAGCTACTCATACCGGTGCCGGGACCAATCCGCGTGCGTGTGCAGCCGGGGGACAGCCTCTGGGCTATAGGCCAGCGTTTTGACGTGACGGTTGAAGTACTGGCCGCAGCCAACAACCTGGCTGCGCCTTTCACCATCTTTCCGGGGCAAGTGCTCATCGTGCCCGCAGTCCTAACCCCGGGTGAGGGCTGCCTGGCCTGGCTCTCCACTCGCGGCGGCAGACCAGACATTTTCATTCGGCCACCGGCAGAACGCCGCAGCCGCCGTATCACCTTTGGACTTGGGTTAGAGTCCAGCCTGCCCAAGTGGTCGCCAAGTGGGAAATCTATCGCCTTTGTCGGCCGCGGCCATGCCCTGTGGGTGGTCAATGCCGAGAGCCTGACCGCCGACCGCATCATGGAAAACTTACAGATTTTTGCTGGCCTAGACTGGTCACCCGACAGCACCACAATTGCCTTCAGCCGACCCGAAGCAATCCCGATAGTCATAACGATTAATGTCACCACGGGCCAGACTCACCTGGTCACCACAGGTGAATGGCCAAATTATTTCCCCGATGGCCAGCGCATGCTCTTTACTCGGTCTGTTGACGGCACCTCCCAAGTGTTCGCCGCGAAACTTGACGGCACGGGGGTCAAACAAGTAACCCGACTCAAAGAGCCGGGCACTATTCAAGCACTCACCCTATCGCCCGATGGGCAACTGGCCGCCTATGCCTTCCCCGGTGTCGCCGCCGCCAATGTTTTCATCGTGGATGTGGCCACCGGCTTAGTCACCCCCACGCCCACCGGACCCCTCGGGCAAGACTTTCACCCGGCCTGGTCGCCGGACAGCCAACTCCTCGCCTACAACACCGCGACAAATGAGGGCCCGGCAGGGCTAAGGGGCATCATCCGCGTGGTCGATCGCCGTGGACAGCTAGTTCAAGACTTGACCGATACGGCATGCTTTGCCGGACAGCTTGCCTTCGCCCCGGACAGTGGCAGCGTAATTTACAGCAACTGCCTCACCGTCAATCCCCAGCTATCCATCGTCAGATTCGCCGGGCTACCCGTGCAAATCACGAGCCTGGGGAGCAACGAAAACCCCGACTGGAGCCAAAAACCCTGTGGTCAGACCCCGTAGGTCAGGCGGCGCCACAGCCACTCGGCTGGGCCCTGCGGGTATTTCGCTAACCACCACTTGCTGTAGAACGCCTGCGAAGCGTAGATCAACAAAGTCAACAAGGGGATGTAGCTTAGGCTGATGTTGCCCATTAACCCCAGCCCATGCCCATAGAACAGCCAGGCACATACTATGCACTGCACTAGGTAGTTAGTAAAAGCCATCCGGCCAAGGGGGGCGAGATAAACCCAGAGTGCGGTGAGCTTACCCCCCTGCCATAACAGCATGATGCCGCTGACATAGAATAGGGAAATAAAGGGCGTGCTCACCTCGCGGAGAACGCCTGCCCAGAAGAGGCTCCCAGCGAACTGTAATCCGAGGTGAAGGAGCGAAAGCCCTATGCCCACTACCGCCCCCAAGCGAAAGAGTCGACCGATTAAGGGTAGGTGGGCAGCCGTGTTTTGCAATATGCCCGTCTTGGCCGCATACACCCCGAGCAAGAAGAGCCCCAGAATGCGCGGCAACATGGCCACTGTGTTAAGCAAGGCGATCGCGACCTCATTTTGCAGGCGAAACTGTACCCCTGCCCAGTAAGACCCTTGCGAGTACACGGCGCGCGCCGGGTCAAAGATGGGCAGATCCGGGGTCGCTGGCATAACCACCATCACAGCGAGCGCCCCGGCATAGATTAACAGCGAAAAAACCAAGAGCACCACAATCCATGTCCGTAGACGAGGTAGGCTCATGTGACTAAAGAGCGGCAGCAAGAAGCCGATAAGAGCATAGGTAGAAAGCACATCGCCCCACCAGACAAAGATGAGGTGCAGTAACCCCGCCGCCAAAAGAACGAACAAGCGGCGGCGAAAGAGCTTGCTGTTCGCCTCTTGTTTATCCGCCCCGCGCTCTAAAAAGAGATAGAAGCCCAGCCCGAACAAAAAAGCGAATATTGTGTAGAATTTACCCTGAAACAGGACCTGAATCGTCCAGACAACCGCGCGGTCAAGCGCGCCGACGAGGAGGTCCGGGCGCGAGAGGGCATCGCGGCCGAAGCTGAAGTCAGTGAGCGTGTAGTTAAACATCAGCATATTGACCAAGAGCACCCCAAAGAGCGCAAACCCCCGGATAATGTCGAGGACGGCTATCCTCTCTTTAACGGGTACGGGACCAACGGCAGTAGTCATCATGGGCCTCCTCTCAAAATTCCGACTAGGGGGACGATGTCTGTGGTCGGGCGTTCCTTATGTCGCTACGACCAAAACACGTGGTTTTTCGTAGCGGCGGTGTTGGTACCGCCGTCCCGGTCGCGAAACCTTGGGCGGACATTTATGTACATGTTTTTCGTAACGGCGGTGTATTACACCGCCCTCCCGGTCGCAAAACCTTGGGCGGACATTTATGTACATGTTTTTCGTAGCGGCGGTGTATTACACCGCCTACAAAACAATATACTCGAATTCGTGCATTAAAATCATATTTATAATAACAATATTTTCTTTAGAAAGATAGTTATTAGCAATTGCCGGCACAAAATGGCAGCAACGACGCAGTCCCGCCGACTAATTCGGATAACTTGACCCGTGTCATCAAATATGATGAACAATTCGGTTAATGTGCCTTCATATTGACATGCAGATCGCAAATTATGTAGTATATTTGTGTTGTTGCAATTGTAGAATAGGAGTGGGCGCATGAGGACTACGGAAAATGTGTACCGCAATTTGACCATCCCCGAATTGATTGAGCAGTCCCTCAAGCGTGGGGAGGGGGTGTTGACCGCGACGGGTGCGCTCGCGGTCAACACCGGCAAATACACCGGGCGTTCACCCGAAGACCGCTTTATCGTGGACGAGCCGGAGGTGCATGACGAAATTGACTGGGGCAAGGTCAATCGACCTTTTCCGCCGGAGCGTTTTGCCGCGCTCCACAACAAGCTCCTCGGCTACTTTTCCGGCCGCGCCGCCTTTGTCTGCGATGGCTTGGTCGGGGCCGACCCCACCCACCGCCTCAATGTGCGGGTTATAACATCACTTGCCTACCACAGTCTTTTTGCCACGCAAATATTCCGTCGCCCCACCAAGGAAGAGCTAAACGACTCTACACCCGACTTCACCGTCATCTCCGCACCCAAGTTCAAGGCTGACCCCGTGCTTGACGGCACTCATTCCGAAGCCTTCATCATCATCAGCTTCGCCAAGCGCATAGTGCTCATCGGGGGGACAGAGTACGCCGGCGAAATCAAAAAATCTCTCTTTTCGGTGATGAACTACCTCCTGCCCAAAAGAGGCGTCCTCCCCATGCACTGCTCGGCCAACATCGGGGTTTATGATGACGTCGCCTTGTTCTTTGGCCTTTCGGGTACGGGCAAGACCACCCTCTCGGCCGACCCAGACCGCCGGCTCATCGGCGATGACGAGCACGGCTGGAGCGAGCACGGGGTGTTTAACATCGAAGGCGGCTGCTATGCCAAATGCATCGGGCTTTCCAAGGAGCAGGAGCCGCAAATCTTCAACGCCCTTACTTTCGGCTCACTCATCGAAAATGTGGTGCTCGATGAACACACGCGCCACCCCGATTATAACGATGACAGCATTACCGAAAACACCCGCGCCTGCTATCCGGTCGAGTTTATTCCTAATGCCGTCCTCGACGGGCAGGGCGGCCTACCCCAGACCATCGTCTTTCTCACCGCCGACGCTTTTGGCGTCTTGCCCCCCGTCGCCCGTCTCTCCCGCGAACAGGCCATGTACCACTTCATCTCCGGCTACACCAGCAAGCTCGCCGGTACCGAGCGCGGCATCACCAGGCCCGAAGCCACCTTTTCTGCCTGCTTTGGCAGCCCCTTCCTTCCGCTTCATCCCACGGTTTACGCTAACTTGCTCGGCGAAAAAATCTCGCAGAGCAAAGTGAGAGTCTTCCTGGTGAACACCGGCTGGACAGGTGGCGGCTACGGCCGCGGCAAACGCATCTCCATCGCCTACACCCGCGCCATCATCACCGCCATTTTGAGCGGCGACCTCGATAAATGTAGTTACCAAGAAGAACCCATCTTTCAGCTCCTCGTTCCGGAGCATGTGCCCGGCCTCCCCATTGGCCTACTCACCCCGCGCCTCGCTTGGGAGGACCACAATAGCTACGATGTCACCGCCCACGACTTGGCCGCCCGCTTCCGCCAAAACTTTGCTCAATTCGGAAACGTAACCCCCGCTATTGCCCAAGCCGGACCGCTCGGCCGCTCATAATAAAGCACAGGTGCTATCTCTGGCGAAAAGAGATAGCACCTGTTTCGTTTTGGCATGCAGAAGCCCCGAGCAAACAGGGGCTAAAAGTCGAAGAGATCCCCAAGCAAAGACTTACGGCGGCGCGGGTTGCGATTAAAATCATCGCGGTCATCCCGATCATCGCGTGAATCGCGTGAGTCGCGTGAGTCGCGTGAGTCGCGTAATTCATCCGGGCGGCGCTCGCGGTCGACGGTCTTAGGCGGAGCTGACAGCTCAATTATCTTGTCAAGCTCACCGCGGTCCAGCCACACTCCTCGGCACTTCGGGCAGTAGTCCACTTCCACACCTTGGCGCTCCGTCATCTTCAGTTCAGCATTAGGGCATATCGGGCACAACATTAGT